>NZ_JBZEGV010000027.1:0-84043 GCF_058312955.1 Mesorhizobium sp. LEGMi-168a | reverse complement strand
AGACCGAGCTCCTCGGCCCGCTTGAGCGTCGCTTGGCTGCGCGTGGCGATGGCGATATGGCGGGCAAGCCCCTCGCGGCGGATGACGCGGGCGAGCGACGAGCCGATCAGGCCGATGCCGATCAGCGTTATCTTTTCGAACATCGGTGATGCCATGGTGCCTAGCTTTTCAGGAAACTCGTCAGCGCTTCGACGACGCCGCGATTAGCCTCTTCGAGGCCGATGCTCATGCGCAGCGCGTTGGGGAAGCCGTAGCCGGTGACGCGGCGCAGGATATAGCCGCGCGCGCTCAGATAATCGTCCGCGGCCGCCGCCGAATGCTTTTTCTCGTCTGGGAAGTGGATCAGCACGAAATTGCCGACACTGGGCGTGACGCGCAGCCCAAGCAGGGTCACCTGCTCGCTGACCCAGGCCAGCCATTTCGCGTTGTGCGCCACGCTGCGCTCGATATGCGCGCGGTCGCGGATTGCCGCGATCCCTGCCTCGATCGCGGTCGCGTTGACGTTGAAGGGCCCGCGCACCCGGTTGATCGCATCGACGATATGCGCCGGCCCGTACATCCAGCCGATGCGCGCGCCGCCGAGGCCGAGCTTGGAGAAGGTGCGGGTCATGACGACGTTCTCGGAACTGCCCGCCAGCTCGATGCCGGCTTCATAATCGTTGCGCCGCACATATTCCGCATAGGCCGCGTCGAGTACCAGCAGCACGTTCTTCGGCAGCCCGGCATGCAGCCGGCGCACCTCCTGGAACGGCACGTAGGTGCCGGTCGGATTGTTGGGATTGGCGAGGAACACGATCCGGGTCGCCGGCGTCACCGCGGTGAGGATCGCGTCGATGTCCGCGCGCTCGTCGGTTTCCTTGACCGCCACCGGCTTGGCGCCGGCGGCCTGGATGTAGATCTTGTAGACCATGAATGCGTGTTCGGTGAACACGGCCTCGTCGCCCGGCGCGAGATAGGTCTGCGCCAAAAGGCCCAGGATCTCGTCGGAGCCGTTGGAGCAGACGATGTTTGCCGGATTGAGGCCATGCACGTCGCCGATCGCCTCGCGCAGCCGCCTCGCGGAGCCGTCGGGATAGACGTCGAGCTTCGCCGCCACTTCACGCGCCGCCTCGATCGCCTTCGGCGACGGCCCGAGCGGGTTCTCGTTGGACGACAGTTTATAGACTTTCGTCACGCCGGCCGGTGCCGTGCTCTTGCCTGGCACGTAGGCCTCGATGTCCATGATGCCCGCGCGGGGCGTCGGACGTGGCTGATCCTGCTTCATGTCACAAATCCGTCGAGAAGGCCTTCGAGGCCGCAGCGGAAATACAGGCCGTGGCCCCGAATGTCGAGTGCCGGCGCGCGCCAGCAGGCAGCCCCAAGATGCTAACCGTTGACGAAGCGCGGCGCTGGTCCTAGAAGAGCAGCCGGACTCCCGTGGTGATTTGGCCGGTCGGCTTGCAGCCACGTTAAACAATTCGCTAAAGGGCCGTTTGCAACCTGTAACCGGCTTTGCGAAGGCAAGCCGGTTTTTTATTGTCCGCTGCCGGCCGGATACCGCATCGGCGAAATCGATGCGGACTGGATGGGGAATGCGATGGCCGCTCAGCGCGCTCTAAGGACCAACAACGAGGCCGACCATCCGTCGAGCCCGGTGTTGCAGTTCGGTCCCGACAAGCCGCTGAAGCTCGATGCGGGCACGGTGCTGTCGCCGTTCCAGGTCGCTTACCAGACCTACGGCACCCTCAACGACGCCCGCTCCAACGCCATCCTCGTCTGCCACGCGCTGACCGGTGACCAGCATGTCGCCAACACCAATCCGGTGACCGGCAAGCCGGGCTGGTGGGAGGTGCTGATCGGCCCCGGCAGGATCATCGACACCAACCGCTTTTTCGTCATCTGCTCCAACGTCGTCGGCGGCTGCCTCGGCTCCACCGGCCCCGCCTCGATCAATCCGGCGACAGGTAAGCCTTACGGCCTCGACCTGCCGATCATCACCATCCGCGACATGGTGCGCGCGCAGCTGATGCTGGTCGATCATTTCGGCATCGAGAAGCTGTTTTGCGTGCTTGGCGGCTCGATGGGCGGCATGCAGGTGCTGGAGTGGGCCGCCAGCCATTCGGAGCGCGTCTTCTCGGTGCTGCCGATCGCCACCGGCGCCCGCCATTCCTCGCAGAACATCGCCTTCCATGAGGTCGGGCGGCAGGCCGTCATGGCCGATCCCGAGTGGCACGGCGGCAAATATCTCGATTTCGGCAGGCGTCCGGAAAAAGGGCTCGCCGTGGCGCGCATGGCCGCCCACATCACCTATCTGTCGGAGGCGGCCCTTCACCGCAAGTTCGGTCGCAACCTGCAGGACCGCGAGGCGCTCACCTTCGGTTTCGACGCCGACTTCCAGATCGAAAGCTACCTGCGCCACCAGGGCATGACCTTCGTCGACCGCTTCGACGCCAACTCCTATCTCTATCTGACCCGCGCGATGGACTATTTCGACCTCGCCGCCGACCATGGCGGACGGCTGGCCGATGCCTTCGCCGGCACCAAGACGCGGTTTTGCCTGGTATCCTTCACATCCGACTGGCTGTTCCCGACCGGGGAGAGCCGCTCGATCGTTCATGCGCTGAACGCCGCCGGCGCCTCCGTCTCCTTCGTCGAGATCGAGACCGATCGCGGCCATGACGCCTTCCTGCTCGACGAACCGGAACTGTTCGCTGCCATCAACGGCTTCATCGCCTCGGCCGCCCGCGCCAGGGGACTCAGCCTATGAGCGGCTCGCGATCTCTTCGTTTTAGCCGCATTTCTGCGACGCCGAGCGATTCCGCTTTGGCTCCGAATGCTCTAAAGCATGTCTCCCGAAAGTGGGTCCGGTTTCGGGACGAAGACATGCTTAAAATCAAAAATTTAAAGCAGGTCGCGTGAATCCTTTTTCACGCGACCTGCTTTAAGGCCGCAGGTGTTCCCATGAGCGTCAATCGCGCCCAACGTGTCGATCTCGAGGTTATCAACGATCTCATCCCGACCCGTTCGCGTGTCCTCGATGTCGGCTCGGGCGACGGCCTGCTGCTGGAACTTCTCCAGGAGACAAAACAGGTCGACGGCCGCGGGATGGAGCTGTCGCAGCGCGGCGTCAACGAATGCGTGGCGCGCGGCCTTTCCGTCATCCAGGGCGATGCCGACAAAGACCTCGAATTCTATCCCGACAAGGGCTTCGATTTCGTGGTGTTGTCGCAGACCTTGCAGGCAACCCGCAATCCCAAGCTGGTGCTCGACGAGCTGCTTCGGATCGGCAACCGCGCCATCGTATCGTTCCCCAATTTCGGCCATTGGCGCGTGCGCTTCTCGCTGCTGATCAAGGGCAGGATGCCGGTCACCAAGGACCTGCCCTATTCCTGGTACGACACGCCGAACATCCACTTCTGCACCATCCGCGACTTCGTCAATCTGTGCGAGGAGCTTGGCGCAACGGTCGAGAAGGCGACCGCGCTCGACGCCAACGGCCAGAAGATCGGCCTGTCGATGCCCTGGTGGTTCTGGAATTTCTTCGGCCAGCAAGCGGTGTTTTTGCTGAAGCGATGATCGGGATGCAGCTTTTTCGTCGGCCGCCGCCGGCGGTTCAAATCCCTCCGGACATTCTGTCGGAGATACGAGCGGGAATTCTCGTCTGCACATCACCGCGCAGCGGCAGCAATCATCTTGCAGGACTGATGGCTTCGGCCGGGTTGGGCAATCCACTGGAATGGTTTGGCGGTCGCCGGCTGCTTGAACTGCCCGGCTACCCGCGCGAACCGAGCGCCCAGCTCCTGCGGGCGTTGATAGAGGGACGGTCCTCATCTGGAGTCTACGCGATCAAGCTCTTTGCGAGCCAATTCGCTCAAGTGGCCAAGAAGGTGAACCTGCCGGCCAGTCTTCCGAACCCGCGCTATGTGCGCCTGACGCGTAGCGATCTGCTGGGCCAGGCGATCTCATGGGCACGCGCGCGGCAAACCCGTAGATTCCGCTCCACTGAAGTCAGCGATGCACCGCCACGCTACGACAGCGGAGCGATTGCCGAGTCGCTTGAGAAGATTTTGATGGAGAATTTGGCTTGGGATGCTTGGTTCGCGAAAAACGGACTGTCTTTTCTTGCCTTGACCTATGAGCAAATTCAGCAAGATCCGGTTGGAAGCCTCAAGACGATCGCGCAGCTGGCAGGTGTAGAGCCTGTCTGGGGAAAGAACCTCGAGTCAGGTCTCGAAATCCAGCGCGACGCGATCAACGACGAATGGAGAACGCGTTTCCTGTCTGAATATGCCGACCCGTCGAGTTTCCGGCACGGAAAAAACTATATCCGCGGCTTCTTGAAGAACTAGCGATCGGCGAGCCGCCCAACGAAGCGGAAACTCGCAAATAGAATGGCGCCTTTGATCGTTTGACAGCATACGCTCAGGGCTATAGCGACTATCCCGATACGCTGGTGGTGGTTAACTCTATGGCTGAACATCCAACCTATTCGATCGTCGTGGAGATGGAGAACGCCAAATCCATTGACTGGGACGAGATCGGCGTGGGCCTGAAGGCCCTGGCGCGTGAAATTGCTGCCGTTTCCGCGACTGGTTTTGCAAGGCCGAAAGTTATCGTGTCGCATAGCGGGCCTGATTCGGACGCCGATTTGCTGCAAGCGAGCATCGAAGCTGAATCGCCTCAATTGATGCAGGTCGCCGACCTGGCAATCGCGGCCTGCTCCGGCGGTCGGTATTACGACCTCAAAAACAATGGCGTGCGTTTGACCGAAGGAAACATCGTCGTCTTCCTGGATTCCGATACGGTCCCCCAGCAGGGTTGGCTGTCAAATCTGCTACTGCCTTTTCGACAGCCGCAAACCGTCTGCGTGAACGGGCACACCTATCTTTCCTACGATGATTTCTTCTCAAGAACTTTTGCCTTGATTTGGTTTTTCCCGATGGCCCGGGGAGACGAAAGATTCGCTTCGAAACGGGCGATCAACGCCAACAACGTCGCCTTCCGGCGCGACTGGATCGCCAGCCATCCCTTCCCGGCACACAACGGTTTCAAGGTTTCCTGCACGCTGCTGATGCACCAGCTTTGGCGCGAGCGCCATGAGATCGTCAATGTCGATGCGCGCGTCTACCACTACTCTCCGCGCGGCTGGCGGTTCTTCTATTGGCGCGCGCTGGTGACCGGCAGGGATGCCGACCGAAAATTCGTCGAGCTTCATTCCCCCACCCGCGCCCAGCGTATCCTCAAATCGTTCACACGCTGGGGGACGATGTCGTGGCGCACGACACGACGCGTGATTGGTCATGCGCCGCAAACAGGCATGCCGATCTGGCAGATTCCGTTTTCACTGATTGTCGGCCTGGCTTTCTACACCCTGGCGTTTTTCGGCCATTTCGGCCTGGCGACAGGCCTCGTTCGCGACGAGATCGAAATCTTGCCTGACTATGTGGGCCACAGTTGAGGACAAGTCGCCCGCAAAGTGTTGCTTTCAAACCGCATGGCTTGGAAGAAATACGCTCCGAACTTGACCCTGACGCGACGCTTCAGGTGACATAGACGCCTCTTTTCTGTAGCGTTTTGTCGAATCCATCCGGGGGCGGACACGGAAGGGCAGGTACGATATCCATCCGATCATCGTTTATCCGCCTCACAACGAAAGTTAGATGCCGGCTGCTTCCGACACAGCTCCGCTGATCACCGTGATCACGCCGACGCACAACCGGCGCAGCCAGGTTGTGCGTGCGGTGGAAAGCGTTCTTGCCCAAACACTTACGCGCTTCGAGCACATTGTGGTCGACGATGGCTCGACCGATGGGACGGCCGCTGCCCTGGCCGAAATTCACGACCCCAGGCTGATTTATGTCGGGGCGAAATGGCGAGGCGCCAATGCCGCGCGCAACGCCGGCATCGAGCGCGCGCGGGCGCCGATCGTGACCTTCCTTGATTCGGACGATGTCTATCTGCCGGACCGTCTGGAGCGGACGCTGGCGCACTTCGGCAAGGACCCGTCGCTCGAGGTGCTGATCAGTTCCTTCGTCTCGGTGAAGGGCAACCGCAGCACCAAATGCATCAATCGCCAGGCCTTTCTCGACAAGAGCACGCTGCAGCGCGCCCTGGTTTCGCAGACGATCTTCATTGCCGGCTCGGCGATCACGGCCCGCCACGAGTCGCTGATGGCGATCGGCGGCTATGACAGCGACATCACGCGCATGCAGGATCGCGAGATATTGCTTCGCTTCGCCCGCCGCAGCGGTGCCCTGCTGTCCGAGGATATCGACTGGAAGAAATACAATTCGGAGAACTCGATCTCCGGCCGCCGCGACGGCTATGTCGAGGCCTATGCCAACCTGATCGGCAAGCACCCTTATATCGCCGACCGTTATCCCGACGTGCCGCCCTATATGATCGCGCGCCAGATCATCGCCGATACCCTGAAAGGCCGGCTGCCTCAGGCTTTCTCGGGCTATCTGGCCAACCGATCATCCAAAGCCCTCGGCTATTCGCTGCCGCAATTGCTGCGCGGCTATGTTGTCGGCCGTCGCTGGCGCCGCGATTGCTATGACGAGTTCCGCGCCAAATATGGCGCCCGGGCCGCCTGAGGGCGCGGAGCCGCGTCCGAAATAGCAACGCGTGGGTAACTCACCGATCCAGCTCCGGAAAATACGGATCGGAAAACCGTTGCCGCAGCCGCTCGCCAAGCAGGCAGTCCGTCGGCGCCTCCGCATCGACGCGGATCTTTGTAGCATCACCGACACCGCTCACCTCCTGGATCAGCTTGCGGCGGATCGCGGTCGAGAATTCGGACACCGCATAGATCGGCAGCACGAACGAGCCGGGGCCGCCGGTGACGCAATCGGCATAGTAGCGATCTAGACGGCTGACGCTCGGCGACGGGCTGATCAGGATCGGCAGGCCGTTGATGACTATGCCACTGGCGAGGGCGGCATCGCGGGTCAGGGCGACAGGCAGTCCGGCATTGTTGGGTCCGTCTCCCGATATGTCGATGACCCGCCGCGGCGCCGAAAAGCCATTTTTCTCCAGAAGCCCGGCGCCGAAGCCGAGAGCGCCGGAAATCGAGGTGCCGCGAAAGCTCCGGAACGGACGGCCCGCGATCTTGTCGGCAAAGGCGTTGGCGCTGTCGGCGCCGTCGATGACCTGCCAGGCGATGATGCCGTCGTCGCGCACGACGCCCGCCCATTCGAAATAGGCGAGCGCGATGCGGCCCTTCGGGCCCGAACGCACCGCGCTGATGAAGTCGTGATGGCGCAGCGCCTCGACATAGCCGGCGCGCTGCAGGGCGAACTCCCTTTCGTCCATCGATTGCGAGATGTCGACAGCCAGCACGAGTTCGACATCGACGGGCGTACCGCCGCCGATTGCAGGCATTGGCGCCGCCTCGGCGCAGGCAAGGCAGGCAAGCAGGCTGAGCACCTTGAGCATGGCACAGCTCCGACCACGCCGGGATTCTTCCCGGCGATCGCGGCGAAATAAAGCTATTTCTTGGCGCGCGCCGCGGCCGGTGGGGGGTCGATCGCCCCGGCGCGGAGTCGGGCCGGCTTGAGCGCCGTTCCGCCGCTGTCCTTGACGATGGTGAGCGCGCGCGGGAAGAACAGGTTGTTGTGCAGGCCGCGCCCGATATTGAGGATCGTAGCGTCCGGCAGTCTCGCCTGCAGCATGGCCAGCACGCGCCGCAACGTGGCGCCGTCGAACGTATCCAGCGCTTCGTCGATGATCACCCATTTCGGCTTCCTCAGCGCAAGCCGGGCAAAGGCGAGCAGCCGCTGCTCGTCGTCGGCCAGTTCATGCTCCCAGCGCGCCGAGCGGTCGAGTTGGGATGACAGCCGCTCCAGGCCGACTTCGTTGAGCACCGCGGAAATCTCGGCGTCGTCTATCTTGGCGCCTTCGGCATGGTTGAGCACGTCTCGCAGCGTGCCGAGTGGGAAATAGGGCGTGCGCGGCACGAAGAATGGCGTCTCCCCGGCCGGCATGCCGATGCGGCCGCTTCCCCATGGCCAGAGACCGGCGATGGCGCGGAAGAACAGCGTCTTGCCGGCGCGCGGATCGCCGGTGATCATGACGCGCTCGCCGGCCCGGATCTCGACGCTCGTCTCGGCAAACTTGGTGCAGCCGTCGGGCGATGCGACTTCGAGCTTGTCGAATGTCAGCTTGCCATTTGCGTTCTCGCCGAACTCGATGCGCCTTTCCTTGGCATGCAGGATGTCCGTTTCGCCAAGCGCGATGCGGAAATCGGCGACGCGCATCAGCGTTGCCCGCCAATCGGCGATGGCGCCGATGTTGTTGATGAACCAGCGCAGCGAGGAATTCACCTGGTTGAAGGCGCCGACCGCCATCATCAATCCGCCGAAGCTGATGTCGCCGGCGAAATAGACCGGCGCCGCGACGAGGATCGGCGCCACCACGGTGATCCAGCCATAGGCGTCGGTGACCCAGGACAGGTTGATCTGGGCGCCATAGATGCGCCGCATGGCGCCAAGCACGGTGTCGAGATCGCCGTCGAGCCGCCGACTGGCGTCGGCCTCGCCATGGGCAAGCGCGATGGCGTCGATGTTCTCGTTGATGCGGACCATGGAGGAGCGCAGCTCCGCCTCCCGCGTATAGCGATCGCTGTTGAAGCGGATCAGCGGCCGGCCCACCAGCCAGCTCAGCCACGAGGCGATGCCGGCATAGAGGATCGCCGCCCAGACCATGTAGCCGGGTATGGCCAGGGAATGGCCGCCGACATGGAAGACGAAGCCGGAAGAGAGCTCCCACAGCACGCCGATAAAGGACACAAGAAGGATGAAGGATTGCAAGAGGCCGACGCCGAGATCGGTCGAGAGATCAGAGAGGTGCCCGGCATCCTGCTGCATGCGCTGGTCGGGGTTGACGCCGATGGCTCCCGCATGGGTGAGCCGGAAGGCGCGCGCCGGCCGCATCCATTCATCGATGAGATCCAGCGTCAGCGCCTGGCGCAGCCTCAGCCGGATCATCTGGTTGAGCCAGGTCTGGCCGATATTGAGCACCAGGAGGCTGCCGGCGATTGCGGCAAAAACCATCAGCTGGTGCAGGAAAGCCGGCAGGTCGCGCCGCGCCAGGGCATCGAAGAAAGGCTGGTTCCAGCGGTTGAGCAGGACCTGCCCGACCGATGTCGCGACGATAACGCCGACAATGCCGATCGACACCCAGGAAAGCTGCCTGCGAACCGGCGATGTCTTCAGCGCCTGCCTGATCGTCGTCAGCTGGTCGGAGAGGCTGCTGGTCTCGACCGAGAACGCGGCCTGTCCGGTGCCGAGCTTGTCATCCGTTTGATAATCCATCTGCAAAATCCCTGCTTTCGGGAATGGTCATCGACGCCGATGCCGCGCCGTGTCCCCGTCCCTGAGATAGGGCGATGATTGCCGTGCGGCGCAAGGCTTGACCCCGATCACGAACGCGTCACTCGCCCGGTCCGGGACATTGCCTCGGTCGTCTTTCGCCCAAGCCGCGTCGCGCCCTGAGGCGAGAACACCGGCACGAAGACGCGGCGCGAGGCGCGCTGCGCGGCAGGCACGCCCTGGTAGAGCCGCTTCTGCGCCTCGACGACGATGACGCCGGAAAAGATCGGCCAGAAGCGCCGGCCGGCGCGCTCCAGCACATTATGGAACTGCATCATGAAGCGCCGCGGCGATGGCGGGAAGAACAGCGCGTCGGACCATGCGGCGGGCGTGAAATTCGCCTCGCGCAGCAATTCCGTGAGCTGGCCGCGCGAGAACGGCCGGCCATTGCCGAAGGGCGTATGCTCGAAGCGCGCCCAGACGCCGCGCCGGTTGGGCACGACGATGACGACCCTGCCCGCCGGCGACAGGACGCGCCAGATCTCGTTCAGCGTCTCGCGCGGATTCTCGACATGTTCGAGCGAGTGCACGAGCAGCATGCGGTCGATGCAGGAATCGACCAGCGGCAGCTCCTCGTCGAAGACCAGCGCCGTCGCCGTCGGTCCCGTCGCCGGCCAGACCACCGCCCCTTGCGTCGCTGGCATGAAGGCGAAGACGCGCTCGGCATCGGTGCCGAATCGCTCCAGCCAGGGCAGCGTGTAGCCGAGGCCGACCAGACGCTCGTTGGGAACGCTTGCCCATATCGACGAGAGTGCCATGGTGATCGCGCGCTCGGCCAGGCGGCCGAGCGTGGTCGAATAGAAGGAACGGAGGTCGACGATGTCCGAATGCATGCGGGCGACGGTAGCCGCGATAAATGCCGAGTTCAACAAAGGCCGATGACATCGGCCGCCGGCCGCCCTATGTCTGCGGCGATAACGGAGAGCGACGAGATGCCGGTCGAAATCGAACAGTTCATGTGCCGCACCGACAATTTCGGCGTGCTGGTGCACGACCCCGAAAGCGGGCAGACGGCGATCATCGACGCTCCGGAGGAAGCCCCGATCCTGGCCGCGATCAAGCGCACCGGCTGGACGCCGACGATGATCCTGACCACGCATCACCATGGCGACCATGTCGAGGCCAACCTGGCCCTGAAAGAGCGCTTCAAGCTCACCATCATCGGGCCGGAAGCGGAAAAGGCGAAGATCCCCGGCATCGACGAGACGGTCAGGCAGGGCTCCGTCATCCGCCTCGGCGAGGAAAGGATCGACGTCATCGAGACGCCCGGCCACACCGCCGGCCATGTTTCCTACCATCTGCCAGCCTCGAAAGTGGCCTTCACCGCCGACACGCTGTTTGCGCTGGGCTGCGGCCGGCTGTTCGAATGCAAGCCGCCGGTGATGTACGACTCGCTGAGGAAGCTTGCCGCCCTTCCGGCCGAGACCGTCATCCATTGCGGCCACGAATACACTTTGGCCAACGCGCGCTTCGCGCTGACCGTCGACCCCAGCAATTCGGCCTTGAAGGAGCGCGCGGCAAGAATTGAGGCTCTGCGCGCCGACAACAAGCCTACCCTGCCGACGACGATCGGCGAGGAACTGTCGACCAATCCGTTCTTGCGCTGGCACGATCCGGCGATCCGCAAGCATCTCGGCATGGAGAGGGCGACCGACGTCGAGGTGTTCGCCGAGATCCGCAAGCGCAAGGACAATTTTTAATGCATGTCGCCCAAAAGTGCGTAGCGGTTTTGGGATAACGACATGCATCAAACAAAGACCGGCATGACCAGCGCCGCCGAAATCATCGCCACGCTCGACCTTAAGCCGCATCCCGAGGGCGGCTGGTATGCCGAGACTTTTCGCGACGGCTCGGGAGGCGCGCGCGGCCATTCGACCGCGATCTATTTCCTTTTGGAGGAAGGCCAGCTTTCGGCCTGGCATCGGGTGAAGGACGCCGCGGAGGTCTGGCACTTCTATGCAGGCGCGCCGCTGGCGCTCGCCATGCATGAGGAAGGCTCCGGCACCGTCATCGAACAGGTGCTGGGCGCAGCCCTTGCCGCGGGCGAGCGGCCGCAGATCGTCGTTCCTGCCGGCTGGTGGCAGTCGGCGCGCAGCCTCGGCGAATGGACGCTGGTCGGCTGCACGGTGGCGCCGGGCTTCGACTTCGCCGCCTTCGAGCTGGCCGAGCCGGGCTGGCAGCCGAAAACCGTTTAGCTCAAGAGAAAACCAAGTGTGATTGCCAACTGGGCCGCATAGTACAGCACCCAGACCGCGTAGCGCATCCAGACGCGGTGCGGCGAGACCGCCGCAAGCAGGAAGCGCTCCGCCGACAGCAAGCCGTCCGAGGCCACGAACAGCACTGCGCCGGCGATGACCCAGGGATAGCCCGTCGTCAGCGCCGAGATGCCCATGGCGAGGATCGCCGCGACATAGACGGCGATCGGGATACGCAGGGAGGGACCGACGCGGCGCCACAACGCGGCGAGCATCACGATGACGAACGCCGCCATCACCAGCGCCATCGCACCACGCCAGGATTCTGCGGCGAGCAGCCCGATCCCGCCGCCTGCCTCGAGGAACAGGGCGAGATAGGCGATATGCGCGGCAAGAAAGCTCGCCAGCCCGCCGAGGAAGGCCTTTTCGCCGTCCTGCGAGAGGAATGCATCGCCGACGGCGCTCAGCGCCAGCGCCGCGACGAGCAGCAGCGGACCGCCCTCCGTGAGGGCGAGCGCCGCCAGCAAGGCAACGGCCAGCGTCTTCGCGGCGGAACGGGCGAGCCGCGGCGACAGCTCGAGCGCAAGGGCATAGATCGCGGCAGCGGCGATCGAAAACAGAAGCGTCGCATTGGGGTTGGCCTCGATGCCGCCTGGAAACGGCATCATGCGCCTGCCTCGCCGGTCGCGGGCCTGCGCAGCAGGAGCGATTGCGCGGCGAGCGCCGCTCCGCCGGTGATCAGCACGCAGGCCGCGAGGATGCGCAGCGACGGCTCGGCCACGCCGGCCGCGATCAGCACCAGCGTCGACAAAAGCGGCGCGGCGTAGCTCGCGGCGCCCAGCACCTGGATGTTGCCGCGCTTGACGCCGATGTCCCAGGCATAAAAGGCGGCCCCCACCGGCATCAGGCCGAGCCCGACGACCGCCAGCCACTGGCCTGGGCCGTCGGGCAGCACGGTTTTCTCGAGCAGCAAGTGACAGACCAGCGAAAGCACAGACGTCGCCGCGCAGAACCATGTGACGATCGAGGTCGGGACCGACGGGAAGCGCCGCGACAAGAGCGAATAGGACGACCACAAAAGCGCGCAGACAGCCGCCATCGCATAGCCGAAGGCATAGCGCGCGTCGAAGGCGAGCCCGCCGCCCTTGGTGACGATGAGGAAAGTGCCGGCGAGCCCGAGCAGCGCGCCGACGACATGGTTCCACGCCAGCCGCTCGCCCGGCATCAGCGCCGATCCCAGCACGATCAAGAGCGGCCACAGATAGGCAATCAGGCTCGCCTCGACCGCCGGCGCGTTGCGCAGCGCCGTAAAATAGAAGAAGTGATAGCCGAACAGGCCGGCGATCCCGATCAGCCAGACCTGCGGCGGTACCTTCTTGCTCTTGTCGGGAGAAGGCATCACCAGCCTGGCGGTAAGCCCGACGCAGGTGCCGATGGCGAAGGTGATGGCCGACAGCAGGAATGGCGGAACCTGTCCGGAGGCGTCGGTGAGCAGCGCAAGCAGCGCCCACATGGCGACCGCCGAGAAACCGATCAGTGTTGCGCGCCCCATACCAGCCCCCGGCGGCGCGCCGGGGCGCCTCTAAATCAATTCCAGAAAGAGTGTGTAACGGTTTTCCGTCCGGAATTGCCTAAAATTACTCGACTGCTTCGAACCGTCTCGCGCTTATGGTCAGCGGACCGATCTGGGTGCCGACCGTGGCGCGGATCGGCGCATATACGCCGGATTGGCCGACCGGCGCAAATGTCACCATCATGCGGCTCTTGTTCTTGAGGAACTCCAGCGCCTTGCGGCCCCTGCGATAGCCCGCGACCGGCTCGAAGCCCATCCTGCAGGTGATGGTGTCGCCCTTGTAGCCGGGCACCGAGATCGACCCTTTCGAGGCATAGGTCAGCGACAGGTTGGCGCGCATCTCGCCGTCATAGAACTTGACGGTCCGCCCGCAGACCTTGTCCAGACTGTCGGCATGGATGACGGTCGCCGCCATCGGATCGAGCACCGACCTCAGGTCCCCGTCGCCGACCGGCACCCAGCTCTTGGGATCGCGCTTGCCGGGCTCCGGAACGACCTTCGTCGAGGCGACATCGCCCTTGGCGAAGCGTATGTCGACCACCGAGGCCTTCTTGCCGGAGGTATAGTCCGCCCGGAAGGCCTGCGGCCGCATCTGCTGGCCCGAAATCGTGCCTTGCGACGAGATCGTGCCCTTCGTGTCGTCGAACAGCTTGGCAATGCCGGCGGCGGAGACAGTGCCGTTGATGGCGTATGTGTCGCCGTCGTAACGGCTCGAAAACGTTGCCCTGGCGACCGAAAGGCCAAGGAACGACACCGTGTATTCGCCCTTGAAGGACTGCGGCGAGGTTGCGGCAAAACTTGTTGTCGGTACAGCGACGGCGAGAAGCGTTGCAAATGCATGGGATAAGCGAGGCATGGCGGGCGGCTGATCCTTGATACTGGCCGGAAACGCAATGGTTCCAGCCTGGCAATCCCTTCGCGAAGGGCTTATAGGGCGAAATCCGGCCTTTATATGGAATGTGCTCCATCGTTCGCCACGTGCCGGAGCTTGACGTGGTGGCGAAATGCAACTATGGAACGCCAACTTTTCCAAAGGCCGCCTGATCGAGACCGCGCGCCGCCTGGCGCGGGCAGAATGGTTTGGCAGGTTTAGAACTGAAGGTTAGACAAGATGTCCCGTACCTGCGAGCTCACTGCCAAGGCAGTCCAGACCGGCAATAATGTGAGCCATGCCAACAACAAGACCAAGCGCCGCTTCCTGCCGAACCTGGTCAATGTGACGCTGATTTCCGAAGTGTTGAACCAGAACGTGCGCCTGCGCATTTCGGCCAACGCGTTGCGTTCGGTCGAGCATCGCGGCGGCCTCGACGCCTTCCTGGCCAAGGCCGACGCCAGGGACCTGTCGCAGCGCGCGCGCCTGCTCAAGAAGCAGATCGCCAAGAAGCTCGCCGAGCAGCCGGCCGCTTAAAGAGCCGTTCAGGCGGGACGAACCGCCTTCCAAGGAGTGTCGTGCGGATTCGGCATGACATTCCGCTGGTTCCATTACCCAGGATAAAAAAATGAACTTCCTGACACGATACCTGCCCTTCGTGGCCGCCATGGCGCTTGTCGTCGTGGCGTCGAACATCCTTGTCCAGTTCCCGATGCAGGGGCAGATCGGCGGCCTGTCGCTGGCCGACCTGCTCACCTGGGGCGCCTTCACCTATCCCTTCTCCTTCCTGGTCACCGACCTTGCCAATCGCCGCTACGGCCCGGCCGTGGCGCGCAAGGTGGTGTTCGTCGGCTTCATGACGGCGGTGATCTGCTCGATTCTCGTTCCGCCCTTCCTGTTTCGCCACGGCCTGATCGAATTCGAGACCGCCGCCGATCGGCTGGTGCGCATCGCTGCCGCTTCCGGCGCCGCCTTCCTCACCGCGCAACTGCTCGACGTGACCGTGTTCAACCGGCTGCGCCGGCAAAGCTGGTGGCGCGCGCCGATCGTCGGCACGCTGGTCGGCTCCATCTTCGACACGGTCGTGTTCTTCGGCGTCGCCTTCTCCGCCGCCTTCGCCTTTGCCGGACCGAACGACGGCTTCGCGCTGGAGACGGCGCCGCTGATGGGCGTGCTGCCTGTCGAGACGATGCGCTGGGTATCCTGGGCGTTGGGCGATCTCTCGGTCAAGCTGATCATCGCGGTGGTGGCGCTGATCCCCTACCGGCTGCTCGCCACCCGCTGGAGCCAGCCCGCGATCGCTCAATCAATATAGTCACGTCCATTCAACTTGTGGCAGCATCCATTGCTCGGAGTTCTAATCGGGACTTGAAACCAGTTCTTCGAGCATACCCTTAATCAGAAGCCAATCTTCCGACGAATTTTCACGCATTTTTTGAGCGATGCGGAGTTTGAATGCCGATTCAGAAATTTTCATATCAGATTTCTTGTGAAGATCAGAGACAAGCTTTTTTCCATCGCATAGGTCTCGCCACTTCGCTTCCCATAAGAGACTGAGATCGGCTTTTCTCTTAGCAGCCTTCGCCAAGAACTCGGCGTTCCAATCTTCCTCAGTCACATCTGGCATAGATGTTCGCGAGGAAGACATTCTGGAAAAGAGACGAGTAGCAATGACAGCTAAATCGCCATCGGCCACATCTTCCTTCATCAACGACGAGTTTTTATATCCATAGGAAGTATATATTTCTCTCGCAGCGATTGCATCTACCTGCTGAAAAGCGATGTCCCTGAGGAGCTTGTGAACCTCTCCTTCGCTGCTCACCGGCCGTCGAGTAATCGATTCATCCTTTAAGAGTTCCGCTAAGACCTCTGAGTCGAGCATGTAGTTTTCAAGGCAACGACGCTTCCACTGCATAACTCTTACAGCATTGGAACTCTTAAGGCTTGTAATTTCCTCATCCCTATCGAAAATAAGATAGATTGGGGCAACTTTTTGGCCTTTCTTTTCCAATTCCTGCAACTTAACAACGGTTTTTTCAACTTCCCGGCGACCACCGCGATCTTTGATGTTTAACCTTCTTGACAATTCCGGATAGGACGTCTCGATGAACGAGACGTCTTCGTCACCTTCAACCAATATTACGCCTTCGTACAGAAGTGACTCACTCACGGATGTGCCTAATCTGCTCAACGCATCGGAATATTCATCTAGGGCCCTCTTCCCAATTTTGGATATCTCATTCGATGATTTCAGGTGAAGGAGGGCGCAATCGTCATTGGCGAATGCCCCGGACAATATCTCGGGAGAATGTGTACACATAATGAATTGTATCGTTCTAGGTCTCGAGTATTGCTCAATAATAAAGCTCAAAATATCTCGGCTAACCGCTGGATTGAGATGAAGCTCAGGCTCATCAAAAAGAGAAATACCTCCACTAGCAACTGACTTTGCAACAATAAGAAATGTCAATGCAATATTCTTTTCGCCGCTACTTAGGCTATCTAGCTCTATCATATTACCGGTTGCAGTTTCTTCGGTCATAACTGAAAGAAGACCCAAATCATTCACTCTTATATTACGAATAATCCTTCCTCTAAGAAGTTTTGAGAATATTGTCTCAAACTCATTTTTTACAGTATCTCCGTCCGTACCCTCGATAACCAAAGAATTTATTATGAGATTCTTCAGTCTCTGGTATTTAATTTGAGGTTGAGAGTTGTGCATCTCCAACTGCTGCTGAGCATCAGGCCCACCCAATTGGAGATTGGCCTCACCCATCGGCAAAGCGCGATCTGCGGGAAAATAGGAGAACATGGAAAGCGACGGCGGCAAACGGCGATCCAAAAAGGCGATCAGCGGCCCCGCCAAAGGATCTGCAGCCAATATTTCTCCGGTCATGCCATTCAGCGCGATACCTAAGATCACTGTAGGGTCTGTTTGGAGTCTGCCTAAAATACCTGTCAGTTCAGTCGTTGCGACACCGATGGCCTGTTGCCCCTGCGGTGATTGCATGAATTGAACAAGCATCGCGGGGTTCGAAAAATTCTGCCCAAGCCTTGAGGCTACTAGGTTTTGCACAATTTCAGAAAGAGACGACTGCAGAATATTGAGCTCGTCTCTTGTTAAGGTATAAGTGCAACGCACCTCGATAGGGATCGACGCGTCGCGAGATAAGCTGTTTAGAAATAGCCTTTGCGGGAAGTGTGGTGACGCCGCACCAAGCGAGATAAGCACTTGTTGCGCCTCATTCTGTGTCCTGGGAGCTGCTATCGCTTTAACAACACGGATTGCCTGAAGGATCGTCGTTTTGCCAACCCCATTCGGCCCGACAATAACATTCACGTGGGGACTTAGATTTGTGCTTAGTTCCGCGATTGCTCTGAAATTTTTGATGAAGAGATGACTTATAAACATTTACCCCTCTCGCGTTGGGTCTCGCTGGAGAGTGTAGCGAATTGGCTTTCTAAATCCACTAGACGTAGAAGGGTCTCATCAATTTTTTATAACTCGTTGCTATAGCCCGACCGCTATGTCATCTGGATTGCAACTAACGGGCGCCGCCCGCTGGAGCCAGCCCGCGATCGCTTGACGATCCTGGGATCGATGGCGGTCCGGTTATCCGCCTTCATCGGCTTTACGCTTTGTTACGGCCAATGGTGCAGGATCGCGAAAACGATCCAGGACCTCGCCATCAGCATGACCATCCAGGGCACCGGTTGGAAACATGACCTTCTGCTTGCGCTCTGCGCGACGCTGCTCGTGCTGGCGATCAATGCGATCTCGGGCTTCCCGACGGTCGCGGACCTTGGCACCGACAACGACAGCATGCTGAGGCTGGTCGAGATTCGCGACCTGCTGGCGGGCCAGAGCTGGTTCGATCTTCACCAATACCGGATGGGCCTGACCGGAGGCTTCGTCATGCACTGGTCGCGGCTGGTCGACACGCCGATCGCGCTGATCATCCTCGCCTTCCAGACGCTGGGCGCCGGCACCGCCGCCGCTGAAAGAGCCGCGCAGATCATCTGGCCGCTCTTCCTTTTTGGGCTCACCATGTTCGTCATCCTGCGCGCCTCGCGGCGCTTTGCCGGCACGAACGTGGCGATGCCGTCGCTGGTCCTGTCGACGGCGGCGCTGTTCTTTCTCGGTGTTTTCAACCCCGGCACGCTCGACCATCACAATGTCCAGCTCCTTTTGACGGCGGCCAGTCTCTGGCTTCTGATGGAGGCGCCTTTCTGGCGGCCCGCAGCTCTTTTGTCCGGCCTGTGCGCGGGCCTCACGCTGGCCGTCGGCATGGAGACCGCTCCTTATGTGGCCGCACTTGGCGCCTGTGCCGCCGTGCTTTTCATCCTCGATGAAAAGGAGCGCCTGACCGCGCGCGGCTTCGGCATTGGATTTGCCGCAACAGCCTTGTTGGTCCTTGTCGCCACCATACCGCCGGCGGCCTGGGGGGTAGCCCAGTGCGACGCCTTCTCGGCCTTTCAATTCGTCATCGCGGCGCTGTCCGGGCTCGGCCTGGCGGCGATAGCCGGCCTGCCCCGGCAATCGACGGCCAAGGCGCGGCTCGTGTCGATGTCAGCATTGGCCGTGGCGGTCGCGGCCGTCGCGATCCTGTTCTTCCCGCAATGCCTGGCATCGCCCTATGCCGGCATCGACGAGCGCGTTCGCACCTATTGGCTGAACGACGTCGTCGAGGCGCAGCCCTTCCTCAGCGTTGCCGTGAATCAGCCGAAGTTGATGGCGGCGCGCTATGTGACGCCGTTCATCGCGATCCTGTTGATCGGCCTTCAGTTGCGCAGCCGCCGCCTGCGTCGCGAGGAAGCCCTTGCCGCAGTGCTGCTGATTACCGCTTTCGTCGTCAGCCTCTGGCAGGTGCGCGGCTCGACCTTCTCGGTCGCCTTCGCGGTGATCCCGCTCTCGACCTGGGTCGCCGGGATTCGCCTGCAGGCGAGCGCCGCCCAGTCATGGCGCGTCTCCTCCCGCGCCGCGGCGGCATGGCTGGTGTCGCTCAACGTGACCTGGGCCGGCGTCGCGGTGGCGGCACAGTCCGTGGCCCACAAGGCGCCTGAAGGGGTCAATTCCGATGCGGATCATGCGCTGACCTGCAGCAAGGCCTCAGACTTCAGCGAGCTCGCCGCCATGCCGGCGACGACGGTGCTTGCGTCTTCCAATCTCGGCTCGGCAATCGTGATGTTTACCGGCCACAGGGCGTTGGCCGGCCCCTATCATCGCAATGTCGGCGGCAACCTCGCCATGCTCGACGCCTTCATGGGAACGCCGGACGCTGCCCACGCCATCGTCGAGCGCGAACATGTCGGGCTGGTCGCCATATGCCGCGGCAATTCGGAAGAGATGTCGCTCGCCGCCGAAGCTCCCACAGGCCTGGTCGCGCGGTTGTTGAACAGAGACGTTCCCGACTGGCTGGAATTGGACAGCGCGACGGCGAACAAGCCGGTTGAGATCTACAAAGTCCGCTAAAACAACTCCGGCAAAAATGCGTAGCGGTTTTCCCGTCCGGAAAACAATACTTGGAACGGTTCGCCGAAGCGCGGCTCAATCCTGGTGGAGAATAAACTCCAGGTAGAGGTTGCGCTGCAGGATCGAGTGGTTGTCGTCCGACACCAGCGACACCATCAGCGCGCCGTCGTCGCGGGTCCAGACGTCGAGCCCTTCCATATTGTCGATCTGGTACCCCATGTCGGCTTCCATCAGCACCGGACCGTCGGCGACCGCGTCCTTCTCGACGCTCTCGCCATAGATGCGCCGCAACCGCATCTTCACTCCGCGCGCCATCGAGAAGCTGCGTTCGAGCAGAAGCAGGTCGCCATCCGGCAGGAAGGCGCCGTCGGTGATGTCGAAATCGCCATTGCGCTTGACGGTGAAGACGCCCTTCCTCGGTCCCTCGATGATGGCGGCATAGATGTTGCCGGCCTTGTCGAGGCTCTTTTCCGAGACCACGACCAGGCCGCCCTCGTGCTGGCCATGGGGATTGGCATGCGTGACTGTCTCGAAGCCGCGGTTCTGGCGCAACTCCCGGGCCGGAACCAGATAGTCGAGCGTCTTGAAGGGCGCCTTCATATCGTCCGGGTCGATCCTGAACTGGACGACGCGCTGCTCGCGCTCGAAACCGACGGTGGCGATGCCGTCTTTGACCGCGAGGCCCTCCGCATCGACCTCCCACTTCTCTTCGATCGGCCGCCCCGAAGCGTCGACCATCTGCTGCATGCGGAAATTCGACACGCCCGAGGGACGCTTGTCGGCATCGTGCGTGATGGTGCCGAAGAACCAGAAGCCGGTGTCGGCAACGCCGATGAAATCGCTGCCGGGCTCTAGAAAGCGAAAGGCCGACAGTGCGCCGAAATCGCGCGACGGCGAGGTCATCTCCAGCCCGCCGACGAATTCCAGCGGTCCGAACAGCTTTTGGTCACGGCCGACCTGGAACTCAGTGATCGGCCGCGCCGAAACCTCGACCGCCTCGACCGGGGCGCGCGCCTCGGCGAATGCCGGCGAGCCCGACGCGAAGATCAGCGCGCAAGCGAAAACCGTCCGCCGGAATCCGCCCCGCGAGAAGTTCATCCGGTACGCCGCAGGCCACCGCGCCGCATGTCGCGCGCGCTCTCCTCGTCGAACAGCGAGGCCAATTGCTCGGTCATGGCGCCCGCCAGTTCCTCGGCGTCGACGATGGTGACGGCGCGGCGATAGTAACGGGTCACGTCGTGGCCGATGCCGATGGCCAAAAGCTCGACCGGCGAGCGCGTCTCGATGAGATCGATCACCGCGCGCAGGTGACGCTCCAGATAGTTGCCTGGGTTGACCGACAAGGTGGAATCGTCGACCGGCGCGCCGTCCGAGATCATCATCAGGATCTTGCGCTGCTCCGGCCGGCCGATCAGCCGGTTATGCGCCCAAAGCAGCGCCTCGCCGTCGATGTTCTCCTTGAGCAGGCCCTCGCGCATCATCAGCCCGAGATTGCGGCGCGCCCGCCGCCACGGATGGTCGGCGGACTTGTAGATGATGTGGCGCAGATCGTTGAGGCGGCCGGGATTGTGCGGCTTGCCGTCCTTCAGCCATTTCTCGCGCGCCTGCCCGCCTTTCCAGGCGCGCGTGGTGAAGCCGAGGATTTCGACGGAGACGCCGCAACGCTCCAGGGTGCGCGCCAAAATGTCGGCGCAGGTCGCGGCGACGGTGATCGGCCGGCCGCGCATCGAGCCCGAATTGTCGAGCACCAGCGACACCACCGTGTCGCGGAACTTGGTGTCGCGCTCCTGCTTGAAGGACAGCGGCTGCATCGGATCGATGACGACGCGCACCAGTCGCGCCGGATCGAGATACCCCTCTTCCAGGTCGAAATCCCAGGAGCGGTTCTGCTGCGCCATCAGCCGGCGCTGCAGCCGGTTGGCCAGGCGCCCGACGACGCCCGAGAGATTGGCGAGCTGCTTGTCGAGGAAGGCGCGCAGCCGGTCGAGCTCCTCTTCCTCGCAAAGGTCCTCTGCGCCGACCGTCTCGTCGAAGGCGGTGGTGAAGACCTTGTAGTCGATTTCCTTCGGCAGGTTGAGGAACGGATTGTCGTTGCGGCGCGCCTCGCCCGGCGTCTCGGCGTCGGAATCGTCCTCGTCGGAGAGGTCGTCGGATGTGGCATCCGTCGCCTCCGTCTCGGTCGAGTCTTCCTCGTCGGCGGACGCCTCGGCATCCTCCGACTGCGACTGCTCGGAGCCGGAATCGTCCTCGCCGCCCTCCTCGCTCTGTTCCTCGCCCTGCTGTTCGTTCTCCTCGTTGTCCTCGGTATCCTCGGTCTCCTGGTCGTCGCCGAGTTCCTCGGCCATTTCCATGGAGACGAGCATGTCGCGCACGATGCGGGCGAAAGCCTGCTGGTCGTCGAGCTTGGACGACAGGCCGTCGAGATCGGCGCTCGCCTTCTCCTCGACCCAGGGCCGCCACAGATCGACCAGCCGCTCGCCGCTCTTCGGCACGGCACGGCCGGTGAGCTTCTCGCGCACCATCAGCGCCACCGCCTCCTCGAGCGGCGCATCGGCCTTGTCCCTGACGTCGACGAGGTTTGCCTTGGCGTATTTGTCCTCGAGCATCGAGCCGATATTGTCGGCCACGCCCTGCATGGCGCGGCTGCCGATCGCCTCGACCCGCGCCTGTTCGACCGCGTCGTAGATGGCGCGCGCGAGCTTGCCTTCCGGCGCCAGCTTGGTGTGGATGCGCTGATCGTGGCAGGCGCGCTTCAGCGCCATGGAATCGCCGATGCCGCGGGTGATCGCGATATCGTTACGGGACGCCTTCTTCGGCAGTTCGGGCAGGCGGGCGCGGTTTCCCGCCAGCGCCGGCCGGTCCTTGGCGAAGCCGACCTCGAGGTCCTTGTCGCCGGCAACCGCGCGCATGCAGACGGTGACGGCGCGCTTGAAGCTGTCCGCTTCAGACCCGTTCTTCGGCTTGTTGCGCGTGTTGTCGCCCGGACCCGCCATTGATCATTCCCTGCGCGATTTGGCCCGAAAGGCTGAGCCTTCCGGCACGCGCTACGCCAGCACAACGTTGGCGGCGCTCTCCGGCAAATCCTCGCCAAAGGCGCGCTGGTAGAATTCGGCGACCAGCGACCGCTCCAGCTCGTCGCATTTGTTGAGGAAGGTCAGCCGGAACGCCATGCCGATGTCGCCGAAGATCTCGGCGTTCTCGGCCCAGGTGATGACGGTGCGCGGGCTCATCACCGTCGACAGGTCCCCATTGATGAAGGCCGAGCGCGTCATATCGGCGACGCGCACCATCTTGTTGACGATCTCCTTGCCCTTGCTGTCGCGGTAGTGCTTGGCCTTGGCCAGCACGATCGAGACCTCGTTGTCGTGCGGCAGGTAGTTGAGCGTGGTGACGATCGACCAGCGGTCCATCTGCGCCTGGTTGATCTGCTGCGTGCCGTGATAGAGGCCGGTGGTGTCGCCAAGGCCGACCGTGTTGGCGGTGGCGAACAGCCGGAAGGCCGGATGCGGACGGATGACCCGGCTCTGGTCGAGCAGCGTCAGGCGGCCCGACGATTCCAGCACGCGCTGGATGACGAACATCACGTCCGGGCGGCCGGCGTCGTACTCGTCAAAGCAGAGCGCCACATTGTGCTGATAGGCCCAGGGCAGGATGCCGTCGCGGAATTCGGTGATCTGCAGTCCTTCCTTGACGACGATGGCGTCCTTGCCGACGAGGTCGATGCGGCTGACATGGCTGTCGAGGTTGACGCGCACGCAGGGCCAGTTGAGGCGCGCGGCGACCTGCTCGATATGCGTCGACTTGCCGGTGCCGTGATAGCCAGACACCATGACGCGGCGGTTGTAGGCGAAGCCGGCCAGGATCGCCAATGTCGTCGCCCTGTCGAAGAGGTAGTCCGGGTCGATGTCGGGCACATGCTCGGTCGAGACCGAATAGGCGGGAACCACCATCCTGGAATCGAAGCCGAATTTCTCCCTCACCGGCACCGTCGTGTCGGGCAGGTTGGCGATGTCGCGATCGACCTTGTTCATCACTATCAACGTCTCCACGGGCGAAACGCCGCGTTTCGCCGGCAATCGATTTTGTTCGGGGGCGGTCTTAGAGCCTTTTCCAACCTTATGAAAGTTGGAAAACGACACGGACCGTAGGGCCGCTCAGCACAATCCTGCCTGCTTGAGCACGCGATAGGCCTGCAGCACATCGCGGAACCGGTCTTCCGAACCCCTGTCGCCGCCATTCGCATCGGGATGGTGGCGCTTAACGAGTTCCTTATAGCGCGCCTTGATATCCTTGCCAGTCGCCTTTGTATCAAGGCCAAGCGTTTCCAGCGCCTTGGCCTCAAGCGGCTTTGCCTTGCGCTCGCGCACCTCCCGCGTTCCGCCGCCGAACAGGTTGAAGGGGTCGCGCATGCGATTGTAGTAGCCGGCGCGCCCCGAACGCTGCTGCGCGAAATCGGGCGCCGAACGCATCCCGCCGCCATTGGCGCCCATGCGCCAGGTCGGCCGGTGGCCGGTCAGCGCCTCCTTCTGGAAGCGGGCGATCTCGCTGTCCGACACGCCCGAGAAATAGTTGAAACCCTTGTTGTATTCGCGCACATGCTCGAAGCAGAAGCGGAAATACTCGCCCTCCTTCAGGCGTCCGACCGGCGCGCGATGCGTGCCGGCCTCGCTGCAACCGTCCCATTGGCAGATCGGGGCGCGCGACTTGAGCTCCGCGTCCTTTTCCGGCCGGATGCGGATTTTCTCGAAATATTTGGGATACGGTTTCATCTCACCCATTTATGGGCTGTTCGCTGGTGCGAAACAAGAATTGACATTTCGCCGATGATCGCCCTAACCGCTGAATCGCGACTTAAAAGCGGTCGAAATTGAGATTTTGCGGCTGTGCCGCAGATGTGGTGAAGGGAGGGCCCGATGTCCATACAGTCGACGATGGAAAACAAACTGAAGGCGGCATTTTCGCCGGAAAGGCTCACCGTCATCAACGAAAGCCACCTTCACGCCGGCCATCATCATGTCGAGCACGGCCACGAGGCCACCTTCGACGGCACCGGCGAGACGCATTTCCGCGTCCGCATCGTCTCGCCGGATTTTGCCGGCATGAGCCGCATCGACCGCCACCGCGCCGTCAACCAACTGCTTGCCGACGAACTGAAGGCCGGCGTGCACGCGCTGGCGATCGAGCCGGCCGCGCCCGGCGAGAAGACGCGCTGGTAGGTGCAGCGAGCCGTATCATTGAGGCTTCGGGACAGGCGCGGCGAGCTGCGCCGGCCGTTCGATCGTAAAGTACAGCACGATCGACAGGGCAATTGAAAGCACGCAGGCGGCGCCGCCCAGCAGGACTTGCGTGGCGGTCCCCGCGTGGTCCGGCATCAGTTTGACGGCGAGTTGAAGCATGTAGGGATGCGACAGATAAAGCGAATAGGACACGTTCCCCAGCAGAACCATGAACAGGACGATTGGCGTCGGGGCCGGCGCCCATGGCAGGACGGCGGCGACCAGCAGCACCGCCGGAATGCCGTTGGCCACCAGCCAATGGATTTCAAGCAGCGGCGCACGCAACGCCATAGACGCTGCGAACATGAGGAATATCGGCAATGAGCGCCCGTGAAAGATCGCGGGACTGCGCCTGTAAAGAAGGTAAAGGCCGATGCCGAGCACGAATTCGAGCATCAAAGGATTGGTATAGAACCGCCACGGGACGTTATCCAACTTCACAAGGCTCACGGCGGCGACGAGAGCTACGATGATTGCGGCCGGCACGAGCGGGCTGCGCAGGCCGAGCGCCAGGCACGCGGCATAGATGCCGTAGAAGAACATCTCATAATTGAGCGTCCAACCCAGAAACAGGATCGGCTGCACGGCTCCATTCGCTTTTGCGAACGGGACGAAGAACAGGGACTTGATCAAGGTCTCGCCGTTGACCACGGTCGAATTCAGCAGACTGGGCTTCAGCATCGCCAGCACCGCAATGCCCGCCGTCAGCGTCCAATAGAGTGGGACGATGCGCATAAGCCGACGCCTGACGAAATACAGAGCGCCTTTTTTGGGATCGGTCGTGTAGGCGATGATGAAGCCGCTGATGACAAAGAAGACGTCGACCCCGACCGCTCCGTTTTGAAAGACGTTGGTCCGGTTGCCAAATTCGATCTGCAAACTGACGCCAAGATGAAACAGGACCACGAAAAAGGCGGCCGCAAACCGCAGCACCTGCAGGCCGAGCAGTTTAGGAGGGACGGCCTGCCCGCGTGGAGGCGCGCTGGCGTCTCGCAAGCCAGCCGTGGATGCTGCCTTCATTGGGTTTGCGTCCAGCCGAGGTCCGCCTCGATCCGGTCTTCAAGCTGATTGGCCATGCGTTGCTGGCCGGCCTCGTTGGGATGCCAGTCGCAGCCGCGCAACGACGCCCCAAGCGGTTCGGTGAAGCGGATCATCGCCGTCTTGCTGTCGCCGCCATCACGCCGCTGCCTGACCACGGCGTCCACCGCCTTGTCCGCCGCGGCGAAGTCCTTCCCCGTTAGCAATGGCCCGAACCCGGCGTAGATCATCGCATCAGGTGCATTGGCGCGCAGTTTCGCCAGCAATTCGGCATAGCTGGCGGCAAAATTGGCGGGCCGGGCACCGCCGCTGAAATCGTTCGTCCCGAGATGAACGATGATGACGTCGGTTTTGGGCAGCGTTTCGCGATCCCGCCGCGAGGGCAGAACCCGGTCGTACAAATCCGCCATTGTGCGCCCCTTGGCTCCCTGAAAGTTGCGAACGAGCCCCTTTCCCGAAGCCGCCAAGGTGACTACGTCCGCACCGTAGCGTCGCGCCGCGATCGCGGCATAGGTCAGGTACTGATTTTCCGTATCGGCGCTGAACTTGCATTGCGCGTCCTTGCCCTCGATGCCGTAACCGGCGGAAATCGAGTCGCCGATCACCAACAGGCTGCGCTTCTTCGGCTCAGGCCGCAGAAGCGTGCCATCGGTGCGCACATCCTTGAGAGTGGTGGTTCCGAAAGACGCCTCGGTACGGCGCACGAGCCGGACGGCGTGGCGATCCGCGCCCTGCGTCGCGACGAGCCGGTAGGTGTTGGAGCCCTTCTTCAGATCGATCCGGGACAGTTTGCCGTCGACGTCCAGCACCAGGCTGTTCTTGCCGCGATCGTCAAGCACGACGTCCAGCCAACTGCCCTTGAACGCGAACTCGATCGCGCTGCCGGGCCACTCGAAAACCGCCTGATCGCCGGCGTCGAGAAACCGTCCGATCAGCCGGACATTCTTCAAGGCTGGCTCGGCGCCATATGTTGGCCAGGCAGCGACCCCGATGACAAGCAACAATGCGGCCATCAGGGTTACCGACGCGTGTTTATCAACCATCTCGGGCAGGACCTTTCAGGGGGTGATGTTCAACTAGAACGCGAACGCCCGCTCCCGCCAAAGGTTGCACCGCCTCGCCCACAATTTGTCGCGGCGTGACTGGCCAATCATCAAGATGGATCGACAGGAATCCGAACCATGCCGTCAAACTTCTCGGCGGAGCTTGATCGATGCTGCCTGGGTCCGCTCAGAGCAGTTGGAAAAGACGATCGTCACCACGTCGAGCTTCTTTTCCCGCGCCTGGGTCCACAGCCCCTGCACCGTGTCCGGTCAACGACTTTGACGTGATCCAGTTTCGCCGGCGCGATCAGGCGAGCGCCGCCTTCAGGAAAACCGTGACCGCGGCGGTCAGCGCATCGCCATCCTCGCCGAGGCGGCGGTTGATCGCCATGTGCGAATAGGCGCTGCCATCGAACAGCGTGACCTTGGTGCCTCCGGTCCGCAGCCGATCCGCCAAATCACGCGCCGCGGCCGCGCGGATCGGCGCGTTCGAATAGGCGATGAAGACAGGCGGATGCTTGCCCTTGCCGATATAGGTCGCCGGCGACAGCGCACGCCACTGGCCCGGATCCGAAAAGGCTTGCGCGTAGACCGGCCGCAGCGTGCCGCCCTGCGCCTTGGCCAGGGCCTCGATGTCATAGGCTTCGGTATCGTCTAGCACCAGCCCGGCGACGCCCGGCAAGCCGCCGCGAAACCCCGTCAACGCCGCGAGATGGCAACCGGCCGAGTGGCCCATCACCACGATGCGGTCGGGATCGCCGCCATATTTGGCGATATTGGCCCGCACATAGGCATAGGCCTTCTCGACGTCGCTCGCCTGGGTGGCGACATCGGCCTTGGGCAGCATGCGGTAGTCGATAGAGACGAACAGGAAGCCGTTGGCGAGCAGGAAGCCTGGCTTGGCGTTGACATTGTTGCGGTTGCCGAGCCGCCAGGCGCCGCCATGGATGAACAAGACGACCGGATCGCCCTTGGCGCCGTCGCGTGCGTAGACGTCGAGCTTGGCCGGCCCGTAGTCGAGCGTCCGCGGCGCCGGCTGGCGCAGGCGCCAGGCTGTCTGCGCGCCCGTCGGCACCAGCGCGGCAACGGACACAAGGACAAAATGCCGCCGATCGATCATCGTCATCTCCTGACCGCCCTTCGGCCCTAACCATCTCTTGGCAAAGAGAACATGCGAGCGCGGCGGGCGTCCAGTTAAGGATTGTTCATCGACCGCATGGGGTTAGGGACCGTCAACGGTCGCCCGAATCCGCCTGCGCCCATCAAATGCGCCGGGGCGCAACTCAGCCGTCTGAGGAGACATGGAACATTTTCCATGGTCTGGCAGTTTGAGGGAAGGCCGATTCCGGAGAGAGCCCTCGTCCATCCCGGAACCGTTTGCTTGTCAGACCGGACAGCCGGTGCCCTCAGCCGGCGCCCTCGAACGGTGACCCCGATGACGAAGATGTACCGAGTTCCAGCCGCGCATAGCAACGGGCGCTCAGGCCACTTTTGGCTTTTGCGCTTGTTTCCGGCAATTGCGCTCGCGGCTTCCCTTTCGGCTCCGGCCGCCGCGCATCAGGCGCCCAAGGGCTGGCAATACGACAGCTCATGCTGCTCGGGAATGGACTGCTACCAGGCGCCCACGGCCGATGTGAAGGAAACCCAATATGGCTACCAGCTCTCCACCGGAGAGCTCATTCCCTACTCCGACAGTCGGATCAAGCGCTCGGGCGACGAGTTCTTTCACGAATGCAAGCCCGGCGGCGACGCGAATTCCCGGCATTCGTTCTGCCTCTACGTTCCCGATCACGATATGTAGGTGGAAAACCAATCAGATTCTCCTTGAAGCTCTCCCGGCCATCACCACCTAAAGATATAAGGGAGCATTCCGTCCGCATCGGGTGCTTGAGTCGTCGATGCCCGATAGCAGGCGCTCTCCTTCATGTGAAGGGAACCACAATGCTTTCCGGCAGTTGAATGTACAGTGAGCCGACTGGAAGCCAGAGCGGCTCTGAGGGCAGAATATCATGCGAGAGAACCCATCCGACGTCTTCGATCTGTTTTCGGAGATTTACGCGAACGCGGCCCAGGAAGAGATCAGCCTCCAGCAGTATCTGCTAGCCTGCCGCGAGAACAAATCCATGTATGCCTCGGCGCCTGAGCGTATGGTCGAGGCAATCGGCGAGCCGAACCTGGTCGACACGAGCAAGGACGAGCGGCTCGGGCGCATTTTCTCGAACCGCACCGTCAAGGTGTACCCCTCCTTCTCCGATTTCTACGGAATGGAGGATACGATCGAGCGCATCGCCGGCTATTTCCGCTACGCTTCGCAGGGGCTCGAGGAGCGCAAACAGATCCTCTACCTCCTCGGTCCGGTCGGCGGCGGCAAATCCTCGCTCGCCGAACGGCTGAAGAAACTCATGGAGCAGCTCCCGATCTACACGCTGAAGGTCGGCAACCAGATCAGCCCTATTTTCGAATCGCCGCTCGGCCTTTTCCATCCCGACCGGATGGGCGATTTGCTGGAAGACAAATACGGGATAGCCCGCCGACGCCTGAATGGGCTCATCTCGCCCTGGGCGGCCAAGCGGCTCGACGAACTCTCCGGTGACATTTCCAAATTCAGCGTGGTCAAGCTGTCGCCGTCGCGCCTGCGCCAGATCGCCATCGCCAAGACCGAGCCTGGCGACGAGAACAATCAGGACGTCTCGGCCCTGGTCGGCAAGGTCGACATCAGGCAATTGGAAAATTTCAGCCAGTCCGATCCGGATGCCTATTCCTACAGCGGCGGCTTGAACCGGACCACGCAGGGCCTGCTCGAATTCGTCGAAATGTTCAAGGCGCCCATCAAGGTCCTGCACCCGTTGCTGACGGCAACCCAGGAAGGCAGCTACAACGGCACCGAGAATTTCGGCGCCTTCCCCTATCAGGGCATCGTCGTTGCGCACTCCAACGAATCGGAATGGCAGCACTTCAAGAACAACAAGAACAATGAGGCTTTCCTCGACCGCATCCTCGTGGTCAAGGTTCCGTATTGCCTACGCATCACCGAAGAAAGGCAAATCTACGAGAAGCTTCTGCGCGAGAGCGATCTGGCGAACAGTCCCTGCGCGCCTGAAGTGCTGGACATTCTCAGCCGCTTCACGGTCTCGACTCGCCTTGCGGAGCACGAGAACTCCCCGCTCTACACCAAGATGCGTGCCTATGACGGCGAAAACCTCAAGGAAGTCGATCCGAAGGCCAAGTCGGTCCAGGAATATCGCGATGCCGCCGGCGTCGACGAAGGCATGACCGGCGTCAGCACGCGCTTCGCCTTCAAGATCCTGTCGCAGACATTCAACTACGATACCAAGGAAGTCGCCGCCGATCCCGTGCACCTGATGTACATCCTCGAGGAGGCGATTAAGCGTGAGCAATTCCCGAAGGAGACGGAAGCCGCCTATCTCGAATTCATCAAGTCGGAACTTGCAACCCGCTATGCCGAGTTCATCGGTCACGAGATCCAGAAGGCCTATCTGGAATCCTACAGCGAGTACGGTCAGAATCTTTTCGACCGCTACATCGCCTACGCCGATGCCTGGATCGAGGATCAGGATTACAAGGATCCCGATACCGGGCAGATCCTCAATCGCGAGGTCCTGGAAAAGGAATTGTCGCAAGTCGAGAAGCCGGCCGGCATCGCCAATCCCAAGGACTTCCGCAACGAAGTGGTCAAATTCACCTTGCGTGCCCGGGCACGCAACCATGGCCGCAACCCATCCTGGACAAGCTATGAGAAGCTTCGCGAGGTCATCGAGAAGCGCATGTTCGGCCAGGTCGAGGACCTTTTGCCGGTGATCAGTTTCGGCTCCAAGCAGGACAGCGTCACGGAAAAGCGGCACAATGAATTCGTGCAGCGCATGGTGGAGCGCGGCTATACCCAGCGGCAGGTGCGCCGGCTGGTCGACTGGTACATGCGCGTGAACAAGGCGGGTTGAGCAAAACCAGGACGGTTCCATGCCGATCTTCATCGACCGCCGCCTGAACCCGAAGGACAAAAGCCTGGGCAACCGTCAGCGCTTCCTGAGGCGCGCCCGGGAGGAGCTCAAGCGGAGCATCCGCGACCACGTCCGCACAGGCCGCATCGGCGAGCTGGACCGCGAGCACGCCGTGCCGATGCCGCGGAAGGGCACCAGCGAACCGACCTTCAGTGACGCCAAGGACAGCGGACGGCGTCAGCACATCCTGCCCGGAAACAAAACGTTCAGCCCCGGTGATCTGATCCCCAAACCTGGCGCCGGGGGCACGGGCCCTTCGGGGCCGGGGACCACGGAATCCGAAGACGACTTCCGTTTTGTGCTGTCGCGCGAGGAGGTGCTCGACCTCTTCTTCGAGGATCTCGAACTGCCCGATCTGGTCAAGCTCAGCCTGAAGCAGATACTCAGCTTCAAGCCAAGACGGGCAGGCTTCACGGCAAGCGGGGCGCCGACCAACATCAATGTCGGACGCACGATGCGAAACAGCCATGGTCGCCGCATCGCGCTCAGGCGTCCCAAGCAGGCGGAGCTGGACGCGATCGCCAAGCAGATTGCCGAGCTGGAACAGACGCCGGCAAGCCCGGCAATACCCGAACGCATCGCGGCTTTACGCCAGCAGCTTGACCGGCTCGAGCGCCGGCGCAAGCGAATTGCCTATGTCGATCCGGTCGATATCCGTTTCAATCGCTTCGACCCCCAGCCGGTGCCGAATGCAAGCGCGGTGATGTTCTGTCTGATGGACGTCTCAGGATCGATGGGAGAGCGCGAGAAGGATCTGGCCAAGCGCTTCTTCGTGCTGCTGCACCTTTTCCTGACACGACGTTACAAGCGTACCGAGATCGTCTTCATTCGCCACACCCACGAGGCCAAGGAGGTGGACGAGCATACCTTCTTCTACCACACGCAAAGCGGCGGCACCGTCGTCTCCACGGCGCTCGAGGAAATGCACCGCATCATCGAGCAGCGCTATCCGGTCGCCGAATGGAACATCTACGCCGCCCAGGCTTCCGACGGCGACAACTTCGCCACCGATTCCGAGCGCTGCATAGAACTGCTCGACCGCAAGCTCATGCGCCTCTGCCAGTATTTCGCCTATGTGGAGATCATCGACGAACGGGAAAGCCACATTTTCGGCTCGACGGAGAACGGGACATCGCTGTGGCGCGCCTACAACGCCGTCGACGGGAAATGGCCGAATTTCCAGATGAGGCGCATCGCTGCCCCGGCCGATATCTACCCGGTCTTTCGCGAGCTCTTCGCCAGGCAGCCTACCCTGCGCAAAAGCGCGTAAGGACATGGGGACATAGGCCGATGGTCAGTCAGGCGCGCAAATCCGAATTGCTATTTTCCGGGTCGGACTGGGATTTTGCAAAACTGTCGCGGGTCTATGACGAGATCGAGGCGATAGGGACCGAAGAGCTTCGCCTCGATATCTATCCGGTGCAGATGGAGGTCATTTCCTCCGAGCAGATGCTCGACGCCTATTCATCGGTCGGCATGCCGCTGATGTATCGGCATTGGTCGTTCGGCAAACGTTTCCTCTATGATGAACTGCTCTACCGCAAGGGTGCTCGCGGTTTGGCCTACGAACTGGTCATCAATTCCAATCCCTGCATCGTCTACCTGATGGAGGAGAACACGATGGCCTTGCAGGCCTTGGTGACCGCCCATGCAGCGTTGGGCCACAACCATTTCTTCAAGAACAATCATCTTTTCCGGCAATGGACGGACGCCGGGGGGATCCTGAGCTATCTGGATTTTGCCAAGAGCTACATAGCCCGGTGCGAGGAACGGCGTGGCTTGGCCGCCGTGGAGGCGATCCTCGATTCCGCCCACGCACTGATGGAGCAAGGCGTGTTCCGCTACCGCCGGCCGCCGAAGCTGTCGTCGGAGCAGCAGCGCGAAGGACTGCGCGAGCGCCTCGAATACGAGGAGCGTTCCTTCAACGATCTCTGGCGGACGTTGCCGCCCTCGCCGGGAAAGAACAAGCCGGATGCAAGGGACGAAATCCTTGCCGAGCGGAAGAAATCGCTCAATCTGCCCGAGGAGAATCTGCTCTACTTCCTCGAGAAGAACAGTCTGGTGCTTGAGCCCTGGCAGCGCGAGATCATCAGGATCGTGCGGGTCATCGCGCAATATTTTTACCCGCAGCGGCAAACCCAGGTGATGAACGAGGGCTGCGCCACCTTCGTGCACTACACGCTCATGAACATGCTTTTCGACCGTGGCCGCATCAGCGAAGGCGCCATGCTCGAGATCCTGCGCAACCATTCGAACGTGGTCTTTCAGCCAGCCTATGACGACCCGCGTTTTTCCGGCATCAATCCCTATGCGCTGGGTCTCGACATGATGCAGGACATCCAGCGCATCTCGACCGCACCGACCGCGGAGGACCGCGACTGGTTTCCCGACATCGCCGGCCGTGGCGACTGGCGCGACACCTTGCTCGATGCCTGGGCCAACCACCGTGACGAATCTTTCATCCGCCAGTATCTGAGCCCGACCCTGATCCGGAAATGGCGGCTCTTCGTGCTGGCCGACGGCGCCGACGAGCCGCACTACGAAGTTGCCTCGATCCACAATGAGCGCGGCTACAACAAGATAAGGTCCGCGCTGGCCCAAAGCTACGACGTGGGGACGAAGAGGCCCGACATCCAGGTGGTTGACGTGGACCTCCTGGGCGACCGGCATCTGCGGCTGCAGCACAATGTCAAGGACGGCATCCTGCTCGAGGACGAAAGCCGCGACGCGACCTTGCGCCATATCCGAAGGCTGTGGGGCTACGACGTCAGCCTGGCGGCTAAGGACGGCGAAACCGGCGCGATGCTCAGCGAGCGCTCGACAAAGGAACTTTGAGACGAGCACCGGAAGCGCAGGAAGCCGCCATTTGCAGGCCGGCATCACCTGAATATCGACACACCTAAAGCGCGTCGCGATCTTTCAGATTCGCTCCCTGCGCTTTAGGTTTTTGATTTTACGCATGTCTTTATCCCGAAACCGGTTCCCACTTTCGGGAGACACGCCCTAGCCTTCGTCGGCGGGCCTGATCCTCAATCTCGCGATGCGGTTCTTGTCGCGCTTCATCACGACAAAACGCTTGCCGTGAAAGGTGAAGGCCTGCTTCTCCTCGGGGATCGTCTGCGTCTCATGGATGACGAGGCCGGCGATCGTCGTGGCCTCCTCGTCCGGCAGGTCCCAGTCGAGCGCACGGTTGAGATCACGGATCGGCACCGTGCCGTCGACGACGACCGAGCCGTCGGCCTCCTGCTTGACGCCCTGCATATCGACATCGTGCTCGTCGGCGATCTCGCCGACGATCTCCTCGATGATGTCCTCCAGCGTCACCAGCCCTTCCATCTCGCCATATTCGTCGACGACGATGGCGAAATGCGCCTTGCGGCGCAGGAAGGCGTTGAGCTGGTCCTGCAAGGTGGTGGTGTCGGGCACGAACCATGGCTTCGACGCTATTTTTGTCACGTCGATCTTGGAAAAGTCGTTGCCGACCTCGTTGAGGGCCCTGAGCAGATCCTTGGCGTGCAGCACGCCGACGATGTTGTCGAGCGAGCCTTTCCAGAGCGGCATGCGGGTGTGCGGGCTTTGCAGGATCTCGCGCACCACCATTTCCGGCGGATCGTCGGCATTGACCGAGCGCATGTTGGTGCGATGGACCATCACATCCGACACTTCGAGCTCCTCGAGCTCGAAAAGCGCCCCCAGCCGATTGCGGTCCTCGCGCGCCTGCCCGTTGCGGCGGGATTCTTCGTCCCGCTCATCGGCCTCGTCATCCTCGGGACGTTGTGGCTTTATCGGCTCGAGCATGTAGCCGAAAGCGGCAAGCAGGCGCGTGCGGAACAGAAACGCCAGCACGACGATGGCGGCAACAACGGCTGCGACGATCCAGCCGGCGTCATTCATCCCGGATGGCTCGCCTTGAGGAAGGACAGCACTTCCGAAGGCGGTACGTCCTTGGCGATGAAGGCCTGGCCGACGCCGCGCGTCAGGATAAAGGTGAGCGCGCCGCGCGAGACCTTCTTGTCCTGCGTGATGAAGCCAAGCAGCGCCTCGGCATCGGGCAATTCGCCTGATATGTCGGCCATGCGCCAGGGCAATCCGACGGCGCGAAGGTGCGCTTCCACACGCTCGGCATCGTCCGGGCTCGCCAGGTTGAGGCGCGCAGAAAAACGGTGCGCCAGCGCCATGCCGATGGCGACGCCCTCGCCATGGACGAGGCGGGCGCCGTCATAATTCGTGGCGGCTTCGAGCGCATGGCCGAAAGTGTGGCCGAGATTGAGCAGCGCGCGGTCGCCGGTCTCGAACTCGTCGCGGGCCACGACATCGGCCTTGGCGCGGCAGGCCTCGGCGATGGCTTCGGTCCGCGCCTGGCCGCCGGCGAACACTTTTTGCCAGTTCTCCTCCAGCCAGGCGAAGAAGCCCGGGCGGTCGATCAGGCCGTATTTGGCAAGTTCGGCATAGCCGGCGCGGAACTCGCGTATCGGCAGCGTGTCGAGTACGCCGGTATCGGCAAGCACCAGCTTCGGCTGGTTGAAGACGCCGACCAGGTTCTTGCCGCGCGCGCTGTTGATGCCGGTCTTGCCGCCGACGGAAGAATCGACCTGCGCCAGCAGCGAGGTCGGCACCTGCACGAAGTTCATCCCGCGGCGCACGATGCCGGCGGCAAAGCCGGCAAGATCGCCGATGACGCCGCCACCGAGCGCTATCACCACGTCGCGACGTTCGAGCTTGGCGGCGAGCACGCCGTCGACCACCTCTTCGAGGTGGGCAAAGCTCTTGGTCTTCTCGCCGGCGGGCAGCGTGATGACGGCCGCCGGGATGCCACCCTTTTCCAGGCCGGCCTTCAGCGTTGCAAGATGCGCGGTGGCGACATTCTCGTCGGTGATGATGGCCGCGCGCGTGCCGGGAAGGCGGGCCGCAATTTCCGTTCCGGCGTCGGAGAGCAGGCCGGGGCCGATCAAAATGTCATAGGCACGGTCGCCGAGCCCGACCTCGACCTTCACCGCTTCGGTACGGCTCACGGCTCCACCTCGTCGCTGGGGGTGATCGCGGCGACACCAAGATGGGTGCAAAGCGCGCACACCACCTCGCCGGCAATGACTTCCTTGCGGTCGTCGCGGGTCGGAACCGTGATGTCGGCCGTGGCATAGACCGGATAGCGCTCACTCATCAGTCGCTCCAGCACGCCGCGCGGATCGGGATTCTTCAACAGCGGCCGGTTCTGCTTCTTCGAAACCCGCTCCATCAGGAGATCGAGATCGGCCTTCAGCCAGACCGAGATGCCATGACCGGCGATCGCCTCGCGCGTCTGCGCGTTCATGAAGGCGCCGCCGCCGGTCGACAGCACCTGCGGACCGTTTTCGAGCAGGCGCAGGATCACGCGCTGCTCCAGCGCCCGGAACTCGGGCTCGCCATAACGCTCGAACAGCTCCGGCACGGTCATGCGCGAAACGCTCTCGATCTCCTGGTCGCTGTCGATGAAGGGCAGCGAAAGCATCGTCGCCACCTTGCGGCCGATAGCCGTCTTGCCGGCGCCCATCAGGCCGACAAAGACGATCGAGCGGCGGCCGAGCCGCTCGAGTAGCGCGGCTCGGCCTTGGTCCGGCGGATTTGCTGGTAGCGCGTTCATGCGGAACCCTCTTTGCGCCGTATCGACATCAAAAGCCTGTTTGCGTCAAGCACGGCGCCGCAAGCGGACCGGATCGCGCGACTTTCCACCCGGAACCTTCGTCGACAAACCCTTCCTCCTTGAATTGGCCGGATTGGTGTCCCATAAGGGCACAGGGGTTGGAATCGCAGAACAAGAAGACGGGCGAAGACTGAATGCCGACATTGTTTCGCTTTGTCGTGACGCTGGCGGTTCTTGCAGGCATTGCCTATGGCGCGATGTTCGCGCTGGCGATGTTCGTGGAGCCGAAGAAGGCGGAAATGAGCGTGCGCATTCCCGCCGAAAAGCTCAATCCGAAGAAGAACTAACCGAGAAGAACTGATCCCGGCCAGATGAACAGCGCGGCCCGCATCGAAGCCTTCCTGGAGATGATGAGCGCCGAGCGGGGGGCAGCCGAGAACACGCTTTCCTCCTACCGCCGCGACCTGGAAGACGCCTCCGAAGCCATCGGCGGCGGACTGGCGGGAGCGGTAGCGGCCGATATCCGCGCCTATCTCGACGACATCGCGGCCAGAGGCTTCGCGCCGACCTCGCAGGCGCGCAAATTGTCGGCGATCCGCCAGTTCTTCAAATTCCTTTACGCCGAGGGTCTGCGCGGCGACGACCCGACGGGAACGCTGGACAGCCCGAGGAAGGGCCGGCCGCTGCCGAAGACGATGACCGAAGCCGAGACCGGCCGCCTGCTCGATCGCGCGGCTGCGGAAGCGGGCGATGCCGCGCTCGAAGGCGACCGGCTGGCGGCGTTGCGCCTGCACGCGTTGGTCGAGGTGCTTTATGCCACGGGCCTGCGCGTCTCCGAGCTGGTCGGCCTGCCGGTGATGGTGGCGCAGCGCGACGACCGTTTCTTCATGGTGCGCGGCAAGGGCGACAAGGAGCGCATGGTGCCGCTCTCGGCCAAGGCGCGCGCCGCGATGCGGGTATGGCTTTCGGAACGGGCATCCAGGCCTGCCTTTGCCGACAGTCCCTATCTGTTTCCCGCCGCCTCCGACAGCGGCCACCTCTCCCGGCAGGTCTTCGCGCGCGATCTCAAGGGCCTGGCGGCCCGGGCCGGCATTGCCTCGGCCAATATCTCGCCGCATGTGCTTCGCCACGCCTTTGCCAGCCATCTCTTGCAGAACGGCGCGGATCTGCGGGCCGTGCAGCAACTGCTTGGCCATGCCGATATCTCCACCACGCAGATCTACACCCACGTGCTTGAGGAGCGGCTGATGCGGCTGGTCAACGACCATCATCCGCTTGCCGACTAGGCCTCATATCGCTATGTGAGGGCGACGTTCCACCGCCCGGAGCCAGCATTTCCGAGGTTCCGCCTGCCATTGCCTTCCGACGGATCGGTCCGCCCAAGCATGTACAATTACCTCGATTTCGAAAAGCCGGTGCAGGATCTGGAGCTCAAGATCCTCGAGCTGAAGAAGCTTGCCGAAAACGGCGAGGCGGTCGACGTCGCCGACGAGATCACCCGGCTGGAAAAGCGTTCGCGCGATGCGCTGCGCGACCTCTATAAGGCGCTCACCCCCTGGCAGAAGGTGCAGGTCGCGCGCCATCCCGACCGGCCGCATTGCGTCGACTACATCAAGAGCCTGTTCAGCGATTTCACGCCTTTGGCCGGCGACCGCAACTTCGGCGACGACCAGGCGATCGTCGGCGGCTTCGCCCGCTTCCGCGGCGAGCCGGTGGCGGTGATCGGCCAGGAGAAGGGCTCGGACACGGCAAGCCGCATCAAGCATAATTTCGGCTCGGTGCGGCCTGAAGGCTACCGCAAGGCAGTGCGCCTGATGGAGCTTGCCGACCGTTTCAAGATCCCGCTTTTGACGCTGGTGGACACTGCCGGCGCCTATCCCGGCGTCGGCGCGGAGGAACGCGGCCAGGCCGAGGCCATCGCGCGCTCGACCTCGGCCTGCTTGGCGCTCAAGGTGCCGTCGATCTCGGTCGTCATCGGCGAAGGCGGCTCGGGCGGCGCCATTGCGATCGCTACCGCCAACCGCGTCTACATGCTGGAGCATGCCATCTATTCGGTCATTTCGCCGGAGGGCGCGGCCTCGATCCTGTGGCGCGACACCACCCGATCCAAGGACGCGGCGACCAACATGAAGATCACCGCCCAGGACCTGCTCGAGATGAAGATCATCGACGCCATCGTTCCCGAGCCGATGGGCGGCGCCCAGCGCGCGCCGGAAACGGTGATCGCCGCCACTGGCGACCTCATCGCCAAGACGATGAAGGACTTTGCCGGCGCCAACGTCGACTTCCGCGAGCAGCGCCGCGAGAAATATCTGGCGATGGGCCGCAGCCTCTGACCCCTGCCGTGCATTCAACTGTGGCGAGGATGACCAATTTCGCCACAAAAATGCCGCCGGATTCGGTTCAATGGAAATCGCCGTGAGGGGTTTGCCGAGGCTTGCGGTAAGGAATTTTCAAGGTTAACGGGCTTACGGTGCTGCAGTGTTCAGCCTGCGGGCCGGCCATGCCGAAGCCGTTGGCCCGAAAGAAAGACGTAGCCGCACCGATGTTTGCCAAGCTTGCCCGCACCGGAGTCCTGATCGCCGCGATAGGCGTCGCCGGCTGCAACGATTCGTCGATGAAGGATTTCGCGCCGGAGGCCAACAAGCCGCTGCCGGACAAGATCCTTGCCGATATGAAGGCCAAGGGCATGGTGCGCACCTCCTCGGTGATGGCGCGCATCTTCAAGGAAGAAGGCAAGCTGGAGATCTGGAAGGCCAAGACCAACGGCCGCTACGATCTCGTCGCCAGCTACGACATCTGCAAATGGTCGGGCAAGCTCGGCCCCAAATACACCGAGGGCGACCGCCAGGCGCCGGAAGGCTTCTACACGGTGCGTCCGTCGCAGATGAATCCGCGCTCGAACTATCATCTGTCTTTCAACATCGGCTTCCCGAACGCCTATGACCGCGCCAACGGCCGCACCGGCGCAAACCTGATGGTGCACGGCGCCTGCTCCTCGTCCGGCTGCTATTCGATGACCGACGCGCAGATCGAGCAGATCTATGCCTTCGGCCGCGACGCCTTCCAGGGCGGCCAGACCGAGTTCCAGATCCAGGCCTTCCCGTTCCGCATGACCGCCGCCAACATGGCGCGCTACCGCAACGACCCGAACTACGAGTTCTGGAAGATGCTGAAGGTCGGCTACGACAATTTCGAGATCACCAAGGTGCCGCCGAAGGTCGACGTCTGCGAGAAACGCTATGTCTTCAACCAGGTGGCGCCCGAAGGCACGACCTTCGACCCGACCGGCCCTTGCCCGGCAAGCACCCAGCCCGACTCGTTGAAGACGGCCTACGCCAACTATGAGAAGAGCTACGATGCGGCCTTCAACTCGGCCGTGAAGTCGAGCACCCCGGCACCGAAGCCGACCATCGCCGGCATCAAGGAAGCCAGCATCGTTTCCGACTGGTCGAAGCGTCGCGCCCGCGGCGAGCGCGTGCCGATCGATCCGCCGTCGATGAATTCCGACGGCTCGGTGACGGAGACGGCGCGCATGGGCCGCATCGATTCCCCGCTCGGCCGCAAGATGGCGGCGATCGACGCGGAGAAGGAGGCCAAGCGCAAGGCCGAGGAGCAGCGGCTGGCGGCGATCGAGGCGGCCAAGGCCGCCAAGGAACAGGCCAAGGCGCAGGCTCTGGCCGAGAAGGAAGCCGCCAAGCAGGCGGCCCAGCAGCCGGTGGTCACCGCAGGCGTCGAGGCCGCGCCGGCCCAACCGGCGATCGAGACCCAGGCGGCAAGCGCCGACGAAGGCACGGTGTCGAAGCTGAAGAAGAAGCTGCTCGGCATGTTCGGCGGCTGAGATTTTTGCCTTGCCCAGGCCAACCACTTACGACCTCAAGGGACTGAACTGCCCATTGCCGGTGCTCAAGGCGCGAAAACGCCTCGCGGCGATGCGGCCTGGCAGCCGTCTGTGGCTGGAGACCACCGATCCGCTGGCCGTGATCGACATTCCGGCCTTCTGCGCCGATGCGGGCCACCAGCTGATCGAGACGGCGGCGGTTGCCGGCGGCCATCGTTTCCTGGTCGAACGCGGTGACCTGGCTTAGGGCCAGTCGAAATTTCTTGGAGCTACAGCCCGGCGATCGCCAGCGGATTGGCTTCGAGCGCCGTCCGGTCTGGTGTGTCGATCGACGGCTTGTTGGTGAAGGCGGCGAACAGCCGCTGGATGTAATCTTGCGGCATGTCGAGCGTGATCAGCACCAGCCGGGTGCCGCGCTCGCCGTCCGGCCAGGCCGGCAGCCTCGCCGGCGGATGCAGGATCTTCTGCACGCCGTGGATGACCAGCGGCCGTGACGGATCCTCCATCAGCTCGATGACGCCCTTCATGCGCAGCAGCTTCTCGCCATGCGTCGAGCGCAGCAGATCGAGGAACATCTCGATCGCCGAGAACGGCACCGGTCCCTCGTGCACGAGCGAGTGGGAGCGTACGCGGCTGTCGTGGCGATGGTCGTGATGATGGTGATCGTGATCATGACCATCATGGTGGTGATGATCGTGCGCTGCCTCTTCGCCGAGCCAGCGCCGCACGTCGGCGCTCTTGGTCTCGGGGTTGTAGAGGCCGCAATTGAACAGGGACGCGGCGCCCGTGTCCGGATCGTTGACGTCGAGCAGCGGGGCGCCCGGGTTTATCTGGTGAAGTCGTGCCCGCAGGGCCTCGACATCGCTGCCCTCGGCGAGGTCGGTCTTGGTCAGCACGATGCGGTCGGCGACCGCCGCCTGCTTCACCGCCTCGACATGGCCGTCGAGCGTGGCCTCGCCGTTGACGGCATCGACCAGCGTGACGACGCCGTCCAGCCGGAAAGCCTGCACCAGCGCCGGATGCGCCATGATCGACTGCAGCACCGGTGCGGGGTCCGCAAGACCGGTGGTTTCGACCACGACGCGCGCAAGCCTGGCGATGCGGCCGGTCTGCAGCCGGTCGACGAGGTCGGCCAGCGTATCGACGAGATCGCCGCGCACCGTGCAGCAGAGGCAGCCGTCGGAAAGCTGGATGATGCCGTCCGAAGCCTGCTCGACCAGCAGATGGTCGATCGCCACCTCGCCGAATTCGTTGATGATGACGGCGGTGTCGGCGAGCGCCGGATCCTTGAGCAGCCGATTAAGCAGCGTCGTCTTGCCGGCGCCGAGAAAGCCCGTGAGCACCGAGACGGGAATGGGAAAGGTGCTGCTCATCTGCCAGATCAGCCGCTAATTCGCGGCCTTGGCCGGCTGATCCCCTTGCGCCGAGGCGGAAGCGGTGGCGGCGGGTGCGGCGCCGGCCGGCGCCGGCACATCGGGCCGCCAGGTCGGCAGCGGCACGTCGGCATAGTTCTGATCGGCCTGATCGACGAACGCCTTGGGCGCCGGTCCGGTCGCGCCGCCGAGGCCGACCGCGATCAGCGTCGGGTGGTCGAGTTTCACCTGATAGGGCGATTTCGGCTTGTCCTTGGCGGCAACGGTGGGCGCTGCCTCGGACTGCTCTTCCTTCGTCTTCTTCTTGCAGATCTCGTCATGCAGATCGTTGGGCGACAGCGTGTCGCCATAGGGCTTGAGCGCCGCGAGCGTCGTCGAGCCGGCGGCCGGCGTGTCAAAACCCTGGTCGAGCAGCTTCGCCGCCGTTTCGGCGCGGCTGATGGCGGATTTTTCGCCGAGCACCACGGCAACCAGCGTGCGGCCATTGCGCGTCGCCGAGCCGATCATGTTGAAGCCAGACGAGCAGACGAAGCCGGTCTTCATGCCGTCGGCGCCCGGGTAGCGGCCGATCAGGAGATTGTAGTTCGGGAGCGCCTTCTTGCCGACGGCAAGCCCCTCGATGGAGAACCACGGCGCATATTGCGGGAAGTCGTTGCGAAGCGCCGTCACCAGGACGGCGAGGTCGCGCGCGGTCGTGTACTGGTCCGGCGAATAGAGCCCGTTCGGGTTGACGAAATGCGTTCCGACCATGCCGAGCCTGGCGGCCTCGGCATTCATGCGGTCGGCGAAGGCCGCCTGCGATCCGCCGATGTTCTCGCCGACCGCCATGGCGATGTCGTTGGCCGACTTGACCAGCATCATCTTCAGCGCATTGTCGAGCCGCATCACCGAGCCCGGCTTGAAACCCATCTTGCTTGGGGGCTCGCCGGCGGAATGTTTCGTCACCTTGATCGGCGAATCGAGCGCCACCTCGCCGGCGGCGATCGCCCGGAACGTCACATAGGCGGTCATCAGCTTGCTGAGCGAGGCCGGGTACCAGCGCTTGAAGGCATCCTGATGCTCGAGCACCTTGCCGCTCTTCAGGTCGAAAAGCACCACCGGATTGGCGCGCGCAGCACCCGAAAGCACCGTTAGCGCCAGCGCGCCCGCAAGCAATAGGTTGAGGAAATGCCTTTGCCGCATGATCAATTCCGAAATCGCCTCTTGCCGTAATTGCCGCTGGCTCCGTAAGATTTCGTTACGCGATGGCCAGCATGGTGCGGACCGACCCTCGACCCCGGACCGCATTATGCGGTGCTATTTAGCTTATGTGACGCCAAAATGGCAAAGCGCCACACATTCACAATTGCCGGGCGACGGACCTGAACCGCCTGCCCCAACAAAGAAATGGACCGATTATGCCAATTCTCAACCGTGCCGCGGAAATGCAGGAAGAAGTCGCCGGCTGGCGACGCCATCTGCACCAGACGCCGGAACTGAACTTCGACGTGTTCCAGACCGCCGCCTTCGTCATCGACAAGCTGGAGGCTTTCGGCTGCGACGAGGTTGTGACGGGGCTCGGCAAGACCGGCGTCGTCGGCATCATCCGCGGGCGCAAGGGCGAGGGTCCGACCATCGGGCTGCGCGCCGACATGGACGCGTTGCCGATCAACGAGATCACCGACAAGCCCTATGCGTCGACCGTCGCCGGCAAGATGCATGCCTGCGGCCATGACGGCCACACCGCCATGCTGCTCGGCGCCGCCAAATATCTCGCCGAGACGCGCAATTTCGCCGGCTCCGTGGCGGTGATCTTCCAGCCGGCCGAGGAAGGCGGCGGCGGCGGCAACGAGATGGTCAAGGACGGCATGATGGAGCGTTTCGGCATCTCGAAGGTGTTCGGCATGCACAACATGCCCGGCCTTCCCGTCGGCGAGTTCGCCATCAAGCCGGGCCCGATCATGGCGGCGACCGCCGAATTCACCATCACCGTCAAGGGGCATGGCGGCCATGCGGCGATGCCGCACGGCACGATCGACCCGATCGTCATCACCAGCCAGTTGGTCGGCGCCTTGCAGACCATCGCCTCGCGCAGCACCGATCCGGTCGAGGCGGTGGTGGTGTCGGTGACCAAATTCCACGCCGGCGATGCCTATAACGTCATTCCGGAACAAGCCGAGATCGCCGGCACGGTGCGCACGCTGAAGAAGGAAGTGGCGAGGAAAGCGGAAGAGCGCATCCGCGCCATCTGCGCCGGCCTTGCGTCAGCTTTCGGCGCGACGATCGAGGTCGACTATGACGCCAACTATCCCGTCACCTTCAACCATGCCGAAGAGACGGTCTTCGCCAGCGATATCGCCGCCGACGTCGCCGGCGACGCACATGTTCACCGCGCCATCCAGCCGGTGATGGGCGGCGAGGATTTTTCCTACATGCTGGAAGCGCGCCCCGGCGCCTTCATCTTCATCGGCAACGGCGACTCAGCCGGCCTCCACCACCCGGCCTACGACTTCAACGACGAGGTCATCCCACACGGCATGAGCTACTGGGTGCGGCTGGCGGAGACCGCGCTGGCCGCCTGAGCGCCTTTTGCAGCGGCGGCGAGAGTTCACCTCGCCGCCTGCCGGCTGGCACGATCGGGCATGGCGCCGGCGACCGTCAGCAACACCTCTTGGCGAACCGGCCCGAAGCGTTTATGTGTCGGGCCGCGTGGTCCCGTAGCTCAGTAGGATAGAGCGGCAGATTCCTAATCTGTAGGTCACAGGTTCGATTCCTGTCGGGATCACCAATGAATTCAAAGAGTTGGTGTGATGATACGGGTGCTGCTCCCGTCGCGTTCCCATCAAGCGTTCCTCAGTCGTTCTTGCCGCCCCCCTGGCCCGAAGCTCTGCAACTTTGCGTTTTTCCAGCGTGTTGAGGTGCATGCCGGCATGTTTCTGGTCGTGTTTCGGTAGGTCGCCATTCACACAAAGCAAACCTAATCTGAAATAGAGTGCCAGGTTGGAGCGGATCGAGCCCAGCGAACCGACAGAGCGGTGTGAAGGACGAGGTCGATGGATGAATGGCATCCAATCGAAGGTGTTGCGAGCGCGGAAATTCTCGCGCTGATAAACAAACCCTCGATCACCAATTCAAATGCCTATCTGCTGCGTACGCCACAGCGGCTGGTGATCTTCGATCCGGGCGCCGACCCGGCCCAGATTGATCGGCTGAACACGCTTGTTGCCGGCGTACTCGCGGAAGCGCCGCGCGAGGTCTTTCTCATCCTGACCCACGCGCATCTCGATCATTTTGCCGGCGTTGAAAGGTTGCGAATAGGGGCCGGCAAGCCGCGGACCCTTGTGCATCACGAAGGCGCCAGGGCCATCCGAGCAAGGGATCGCCGTCACACCTTGGCCATTCTCTATCGAAAGTTCGAGGTGCCCGACCTCGCCATCGACGCCACTCTGTTTGGACCCGAGACATTCCCCGGCCTCCGCCGCGAACAACGGCCTGGGCCAGACGGGCAGCCGATCCCGGTCGAGATCCTGCCGCTGGGCCAAGGCGTGGATCTGGAAATCTATGCGACACCGGGTCATTCGTCGTGCAGCTGCTCGTTCCGCATTGGCCGGCACCTTATCATCGGCGATGTCACCTTCGGCGCAAATCCCGGCCTCGCCGGGCTGATCGGCTGGAGCAGCGAAGGCTTGACCTATTCCACCCGGCTGCTCCGCCAGATCATTGACGATCATGCGATCAGCACCTGCTGGACGGGGCATGGCGACGCCATGCCAGGGGCGCTGGCGACCAAGACGCTTGCGACGGTGGCGAGCCAGGTGGCTTCGTTTGGCGAGATCGCGGTCATCGATGAGGAGCGCATCACCCTGCTGCGCCGCTTCGCGACGGAGCTGCTGCACGAGATCGAGCGGCTTTTCACTCTTATCGGCGCGAGGCTGATGATCGTGGCGCATCACCTTGAGCTGCTGGAGGAAACCGCCGAGGCAGCGCGCCTTGAAAGCGCTCTCAACATCGACGCCGTGGAAGCGCAGCTCGGCGAATTCCGGCAATTCTGCCGCGCTTTCGAGCGCGGCGAGCAGCCGGAATTGTCGGTCGCGATGAAGGCGGCAGCCACCATGACGCGGCTGCGCCGCACCGTGGCCGAGTACAGGCAAACCGAGACCGGCTCGCTCTCTCCGGCCGCGCGTGCCGAACACCTTGTCGACGCCTTCCTGCAGGCCATGCGCGGCCTCAGCTTCCAGGAAGCCATCACACCGGTCAACCTGGCGGAGATGGTCGACAAGCTTGTGGCGGCGGAACAGTCCCCACCGTTCGGCGCCGACGACTTCATGGCCGCCAGCGACGATGACGAAGCCTTCCGTCGCCTGCTGGTCGGCAATCTGTCGTCCGCATCCATCCTGCGCGGGCGCGACATTGTCGTTCGGCACGACCGAAGCGAAGCCTGGGACGGAACAGCGGCGGCAAATGTGCCGTGGCTACAGAACATCCTGCTTTCCACGCTGGAGGCGATGGCCGCGGCGGAAGCAAACAAAAGGATCGACATTGTCGTCGCGAAAGCGGCCGGCAGGGTCGCGATCGGCATTGCAACCGACCCGCCTGGCCCTCCCCTGCCGGCGGTCAGGACGGAACTCTACCACCGCACCATGCAGCAAATGGGCGGCGGCTATGAGATTGAGGACGGTGCCGTCGTCATCAAATTACGGCTCGCCGGCGCCCTTTGAGATGCTCAGCCGTTGCTACGCGTCGGCGGGCTGCTCCCGATCGGCCAGTTGACCGAGCACCCAGAAGGCCCGCTCGGCAAGGGTCGCGGCTGGGCAAATGATCATCACACGATCCTGAAAATCGACGAGAAGCCGGAGATGTCGAAGACCTCCTTTACCGCTGGCTGAAGGTCTGACAGCAGGAGGTCCCTGCCCGCGGCCCGCATCTGCTTGGCCGCGATCAGCAGCGAGCGCAGGCCGGAACTGGCAACATAGCTGACGCCCGCCATGTTGATGACGATCTGTGCCGACGTATCGCGAATGATGTCGACGACATAGGTTTCGAAGGTCTTGGCGTGCAGGGTGTCGAGCCTGCCGCTCACTTGCACGACAGTGCGGTCGGGATGGTCTTCATGGCTGATGTTCATGGCATTCTTTCCTGTGGTCATCACGATTTGCGATCAACCTTCGCCGGCAACACGGCTGCCTAGTGTCAGTTGGTTGCCGCTCCCCGTCCGGCAGTACGAGAATTCGTCAAGCATGCTGCGCATCAGCCTGATCCCATGCCCGCCTATGACGGCGCTTTCGATAGAGCCCGGCAGCGGCGGCGCCTCGACGAGCGTCGGGTCGAACGATTTGCCGTTATCCGTGATTCTGAGCCGCACCATGTCGGATGACCGGCTATAGGAAAGCGAGATGGCGTTGTCCTTGGATGGCTCGTCGGCGAATGCATGCGTGATCACGTTGGTGAGTGCCTCTTCCATACTGAGCTGCAGGACGAAACGGGCGCGTTCCGGCCAGCGGTCGCGGTCGGCAAGCGCCTCCAGCCAGCTGTTCGCCCGGGGCAATTCGTCGATATCCGCGCCAAGGTCCAGTCTGTCCGCCGTTGTCCCGAAACCGCCATCCCGGCCCACCATGTCTCGCTCCTGGCTGCCTCGCGCTTGAGAAAGGTCAGGAAATCACCAGATCAACCGCCGGGTACAGCTTCTTGAGATTGGGCAGGGATTTCGATTGCCACGGAATGCGCGTCGATCCCTTCACGCTAAGCCCGATCTCGGCCTGCTTACGAACTTCGATGGTGAATTTCGCCAGGAGATTGATGCCTGAGCTGTTGAGGAATTCGAGCTCGGTAAGATCGAGCACGATGGCTTTCGGCTTCGAGGCCAGAACCTTGTCCATCAGCTCGAGGATCGGCGCATAGGCTTCGGTTCCAGACAGGCGCATCGTACCCTCGTAGTGGATTTCCGGCCCCTCGCTCCACACGCGGTACTCGTTGGTCTTGATTTCCATGATGTGCAACCAGCTCCAAATTTCGGCTCAGGGAAGATCGAGCGCAGCGAAGGTTTCCAGCCTGATCCGATCGACGACCGCCGTATCGTCGAACGCCCAGCCGAGGCGCGCGCCATAGTCACTCATCAGGGTCAGGAGGCCAAGTCCGGACCCGCTCGAATTCGAAGCGGCGGCGTTGGCCTCGATGCGCTCGATGAGCAGGTCCCCGGGATCGCGGCTCGTCAACTCGACCAGCATTTTCTGGAAACGCGCCGCCGTCTTGGAATCGACCATGTTGGTGATCTTGACCTCGAAGCGGTCGTCGTCAAGCGAGCTCTCCACGAGGATGTCCCCGGACGAACGAAACTTCACCGCGTTCTCCAGCAACTCGTTGACGAGATAGCCAATGCCGTGGCGCGCCTCGTTATAGTCGTGCTGCAAGGCGATACGGCGGAGCGCGAAAAAATCGCCAAGGAAATCCGATGTCGTCGCGCAGTGATGCCAAGCAAGATCGATCGGCCCGGCGGCAATCTGGAGCGTGTTGCGAAAGGCGGCCTTGCCGTTCAGAAACTCGGTGCTGCCGAAGCTCTTGCGCATGCTTCTACCTGTGCCTCATCACGACAAGCGTGATGTCGTCATGGATCGTCTGCGTGCCGATATGCGCCATCACGTCGTCCATGATGCCCTTTATGATCTGCTCGGCATTGCCCTGTCTGTAGCGAAGCGCGCTCTCGCAAAGCCGGTCGGCGCCGAACAGCTCGCCATGCGGACTTTCGGCCTCGGTGACGCCGTCAGTGTGCAGGATGATGATGTCGCCGCTGTCGAAGCGCGTTTCGCGCGTCGCCAGGAAAGGCGAGATGTCGGCCTCCAGGCCGACGGGAAAGCCGAGATCGATGGTATCGATGCGCTCGGTATGGCCTTCGCCGCGCAGGATCAGAACCTCCTCGTGCTGCCCCGAGATCGTCACCTTGCGATCCTCGTAGTCAATGAAGGCGAGGGTCAGGTGCTTGTCCGAATTGGTGCGGGCGATGTTCTTGTAGATGGCGCTGTTGAGCACTTCGAGGAAATGCTTGGGATCGTCGCTGCCCTTTTCCTGCAAGGCGCGCGCGACCGATTGCACCATCAGCATCAGCACGCCGCTCTCCAGCCCGTGGCCGGTGACGTCGCCGATGCCGACCTTGATGCGCGTCCCGTCGTGCAGAACGTCATAGTAGTCGCCGCCGACCTCGTCGGCCGGCTTCATGTAGCCGGCGATTTCTATCTTCGGAATGCCACTCAGTTCATGCGCTTTCGGCAGCACCATCATCTGGATTTGGCGGGCAACATCGAGCTCCGCGCCGAGCCTGAGATTCTCGCTCTTCAATCGGTCGTTGAGCGCGCCGATTTCCCGATTGGCGCCCTCCAGTTCCGTGGTCCGGGCTTCGACCAGTCTTTCGAGATTTTCGGTGTGGTAGCTGATCTCCTCAGCCATGCGGTTGAAGGCCACCCCGACCGCACCGACCTCGTCGCGGGTCGGAATTTCGACGCGCACCGAGTAGTCCTTGTTCTGCAGGCGCCGCGCAGCCTCGGCGAGCGCGCTCAGCCCCGCCGTTATGCGCCCGGAAATCGCAAACACTGCCGCGAGCACGATCAGCAGCGACAGCAATACCGCGGCAATCTGCCAGAACAGGATGCTCGACGTTGCGCGCGAAATCTTGTGCTGCGCGTCGATCAGCGATGCATAGACTTCGCGTTCCGGCACCATGAAGCCGAGCGTCATTGCCTCGCGGCGCACCGGCTTGCCCGTGCTGTACATGTTGGTCGGCTCGAGCTGTTTCATCAGCACGATGTAGGGAACGTCCTTTCCGTCCTGTAATAGCGACAGCCTGTTGAGGACAATGCCGTCGTCCTTGGGCAGGACGAGCTTCGCGATCGCGGCCTGACCGCTCTTCGACAGATTCCTGTCGAAGCTCTGGCCGGTATCGAACTTGACACCAAGCGTCCTCTCGCCGGCCTCCGTCACGGCAAGCACATTGCCGTCCGACATCGACAGAAAGGCAAATCCGGTCTCGGCGATTTTGACGCTTTGGACGATCTCGGCCATCTGATCGAGCGTCAGGTCGACCCCGACCACACCCGCTATGTCCTTCCTGTCGGGCGTCTCCAGCGGCTGAAAGAAACTGACGATGGTCTTGCCGGTGATGCCGTCGAGATAGGGCGCCAGCGTCGTGATCGGCGAGGCCACGGGACGCTTCGATGGCATCGCCATCCAGGACTGCCAGTTCTCATAGAGTCCCGGAAAGAAGAAATCCCACCAATTCTGGCCATTGTGTCCAGGATAGACCCTGTCGAAGACCTCTCCCTGGTTGTTGTAGGGGGTGGAGCGCAAGATTGGAGCCTGCTTCGGGCCCATATAGTACATCTGCAGCTTCGGGGGACCGGATTGCATGATGCTCGGTCCGAATATGTCGAAGGCGGCGCTCTGGCGGACTTCCTTGAGCGCTTCGGGCAAGGGGGATTTGCCCGCGCCGAGCAGATAGCCCCAGACGGTGACCGCCGACTGCTCGCCTTGTCCGTTCTGCCACCAGTTTCCGCCGGGATTGTAGGTCAGCGGCGTCGTGACTTTGCCGTCGCGCGCCAGGATATCGCCGAGCGTCGCTTGCAGATCGGGGTGGTCGACGGTGTTCTGCATCGCGCCCGCCAGCGCGTTGACCTCGGAATGGTATTGATCGAACAGAAGGTTCGTCCGCTCGACCGTCGTGGTGATGTAATTCTGCAGATATTCGGACGTGGCTTTCTCCAGCCCGGCTCCGACCTCGTCGGCGGCATCGTGCGACAGGCGTTGCACGTTCCAGATCGCAATGCCGCTGCCGAGGATGAGGTCGAAGACGACCGCCGCGCCCACCACCATGATGAACTTGGCCCGGAAACTGCGTGGCGCCAGCCGCCCAAGGGGCAGCCGGCCGCTGTCGGCGACGAGGCTCATTGCGGCTTGCGTCCGGAGACGACCCAGATCGGCCAGCCGGCATAGCCCTTGGGATGCAGCGCCGCAAAAATGTGATCGTCGAAACCTCGCGCGAACCGCTCCATGAACGCCTTGCTGTCGCCGCGCCGCGCGGACATGTCTTGGGCAAACAGAACCTTCCAGGCACTGACGGTATCGGCAAAATCCTGCGGATCGCCGTCCGTGTTGGTCACCATGAAGGTTTCAGCCCTGATGTCCCCGAAGCCGGCATCGATCATGGCCCGTCGGCTCTTGGGGCCCAATTCAAGGTCCATCGAAAAGTGAGCGAACAGTTTGGACAGTTCATTGTAGGTCCACTGGATGCTGTCGCCGCGCGGCTCGCCCAGGCAATGCGATATCTTCTCGTTGGTGACGTACACCCGGCCGCCAGGCTTGCAGATGCGAAAGAGCTCCGCAAGGATGAGCTCCGGCCGATCGAATATCTGCAAGGAATGGCGGCAGGTGACGAAATCGAACTGATCGTCCTCGATCAGCATCTCGGAGGCGTCGCCATAGATGTACTCGATGCCCTGCAGGCCGAAATCGGCGGCGACCTTGCGGGCATAGTCGAGGCTCGAGCGTGAGTGATCGAGCGCAACCAGACGGGCAGGCTTGAACTCCTTATGGACCAGCGTGGCGAAGTCGCCGATGCCGCAGCAGATGTCGGCGACGGTCAATCCTTCGCGCAGGCCGTGCCTCGGCAGGATGTCCTTCTCATGCCGCCAAGTCATCTTTGTCTGGGTGCGCAGGATCGGGATGAACCCGCCCTCCTCCAGGAAAGCCTGCCCGGGATAGAATTCGTTGTCATACTCCTCGACGACGATGCTTGCATGCGCGCGCTGCAAGGCGCGGAACTTGCGGGTCGACCAGCCGACGACGCTCGATGTGATCACCGAAATCCTGAGATCCGGCCGCTCCTCGCACGCCTTCACCAAGAGGTTGGCCAGCATATGGAAGGCTATGTTGTTGAGCCGAACCAGCCGCTTGACGTTGACGTAGAAGGTCCCTCTGACCATTGCCAGCGAGGTTTCGAGCATGCGGGCACAGCCGCTCAGCTCCTCGACCCGCTGCGGCCGCATGGAGCCTATGATCGCGAACTCCTGGTTGTTCTCATCGAAGCGTATGTCGAATGTCGACCTGGCGGTGTCGGACATCAGCGTCTCTTTTCTTCAAGCGACAGGTCGGCGATCAGCCGGATGGAATCCTTCCCGACCTGCTCGACCGACATTGTCGCGGCATAGTCCACCGCCAGTTCGAAAAGGCCTATGTCGGGGTCGAGAGGACCGTCGGCGAAGAGCGCGTTCCTGTATTGCGCCTCGACGTCATCCTGCCGGAGCCGGTTCATGGCGTCCCGGTAGAATTGGGCACTCGCGGCATCGCAAGGGATGATGAGTTCGATCCGGTCTCTCTTGCCAAGACGCGAGACGTTGCAGGCAAAGCTGCCTCCCGGCCTGTGCACCCTGAAGACGGTTTCGAGCAGCTCGTTGAGGGCGGACGAAAGCAGGTTGGAATAGAGCAGCGAATCGGTCCGGTTATGGCCGATCATGCGTGCGACATAGGATGACACGCGGTCGCAATAGGACCAATTCGAGGAGAAGACATCGACGTCCATGTCGATCTGGAGAAGCCGTTCGAAATGCTCGCCGCAGGCATCCGATGCCGACTGAACCATGCCTCGCCCTTCTGCCGCAACCGCCGTCTTCGCCTGCGGGTCTGCTTGCTCGCGAGATCAAGGGACGGGATGCCCGACCCTCGCGAAATGACCGGACAGGCAGATTGAGTCTCCGATTATAACGATACGGAAAGCCTATCTACCCGATCAATACCTAAGGTTGAAGCAACAGCTTGCTTGACGCACAGACAAGTGATTATCACTGAGATGATGAATGAAGTATCAAACAGGCAAACGATCCGTGCCGCTTCTGCGGAAGCGCGAAGCGAATTCGACCTTGATCGCGATCACGAGCTTGCCGAGGCGAATGCCGAGATTGCCAGACTCTCCGCCGAGTACGACGATCTGAAGTTGCTCTACGACGCGCTGATGGAACACGGCGAGGCGGTCGAGGACCAACTGGCGGAAAGCAACCTCGCGCTGCAGAAGACACAGGCCCGGCTGGACGCCGAACTTGCCGACGCAGGGCGCTATGTGCTGTCGCTTTTGCCGGCGCCACGCACCGCCTCGCCCGTCACCGACTGGCTGCTGGTGCCGTCGACCGAACTCGGCGGCGATTCCTTCGGCTATCACGCGATAGATGACGACCATATGGCGTTCTATTTGCTGGACGTCTGTGGTCACGGTGTTGGCGCCGCCCTGTTGTCGGCCGCTGTGATCAACGTGCTTCGCTCCTCGTCGCTGCCCAATGTGGACTTCCGCAAGCCGGACGGCGTTCTTGCCGCGCTCAACGAAGCATTTCCGATGGAAAAGCAGAACGACATGTTCTTCACCATCTGGTACGGCGTCCATTGCAGGTCCACCGCCACGCTTTCCTATTCGACCGGCGGGCATCCACCGGCCATCCACCTGCGCACTGCCGCCGATGGCGAGGTGCGGGCCAGCCAACTCATCACCTACGGCGGGATGGCGATCGGCGCCTTTCCGGGCGTGGATTACGAGTTGAAGAGCTTCGTTGTCGAGCCAGGAGACCGCCTCCTGATCCTCAGCGACGGAACCTTTGAGGTGAGTGGCGCCGACGGCGGAATGCTGAGTGTGAGCGACCTCGCGCACTACGCGGCTGCGCACAGCGATGAGCCGGCCCATATACTCGAATGGGTGCGGTCGATGAATGGGACCGGACCGTTGCCGGACGATTTTTCGCTGCTTCGGATACAGTTTTAAGGGTATCTGCTTCGGGCCGGCATTGAGAAACAACCGGAAAGACCGACTGGCCAATTTCTGATCTGTAGGTCACAGATTCCTGCAGGGACCTCTACTTCTCCGGCAGGCTGTCGAAAAAATGCGGGGCCGACGGTGCCGCGCCGGTCCCGCAATCAGCACATCGGTCTGGAGGGCCGATGCGCGGCAAAAGACCCCGCCCTCAGGCAACCTTGCGGTCGGGCTGTCGCGCAAAGATCTCCTGGACCTTCGCGGCTATCGCCTTGCCGAGGTCGCGGTTGTTCTGAGCGGTAAAGTGGATCCCATCGCAGCCGTCGGTGGTGATGAAGTCCCCGGCGTTGAGGAAATCCACCGGCGCACCTATGTCGTGCGCATCTTCCCCAACGCCGAAAGCTGCCTGCGCCTGGTCAGGGCGCTCGCCGTCGAGACCAACGAAAACTGGATGGAGGCCAACCGCTACATCAACATGGATGATCTGCGCGAGCACAAGAAGCTCGCGCTGCGCCAAGCCGCATGACCACCTTCATGGCCGCCCCTTTTTGCAGAACTCTCAGCACTCTACCCGGTCTTCTTTGTATGAGCGCCCCTTTCGAGCCGCACCGCCAGCCCACCCCCTCCAGTTTCAAGCTCCCGCGCCGCCCAAGCGCAAGCCGAAGATTGCATCCTCGTCCAATATTAAAGGTTTAATTTCAAGAAAAAAATTCTCGAGTCGACTTTATAAATTTGAAAAAATACTTTTTAGTATTGTTTGAAATATATCGCTATTCAGAAAAAATCTATAATAGACTTTCCATCAATGAGGGTTATATATTAATTAGATGTTACTTTTTTAGCCAATTGACATGTGAGCGTAAAAAATAGATGCTTGAATTATCCTAGTTGTCCTTTTGGGGGGAAGGTAACGTGGCAACAGACTCTTCGACAATAAATCTTATTAACGCAGGCGGCAGCGTACTGGCCGGTATAGCGGTGGTTGCGGGCACAGGCTATGTCTTCCATAGCGTCTTGATCGATAATAACACGTCGGGCTTTGGCGCGGTTGCGCTGCTGATCCTGCTCGGGCTTGCGAGCTTTTTGGGGCTGATAGCAGTCTTCAGCCTCCTCTCAAGCTGGATTGGAATTCTCGATCCCAAGCAGGCCTTTGGCTTGCCCGAGGGCTCTATCCGGGCCGTCTTGACGATGGCCTTTATTGTGATCGTATCGGTGCTGGCAAGCTTTCTGATCACAAACAGCGACGAGAACTCTCCCTTCAACGAGCGCAATGCGCTGACGTTAGCCATGCATTTGCCGCTGGCCGATGCTCAGGCCTTCATAAAGGCCACGCAGCAAACCGATGGCTTGCTCGCGCTCAAGCCTGCGGCAACGCTGGCTGCCGACGCATCGGTAGCACGTCCGGCAGCCGAGCCATTTTACGATGTGGTTTTCTATCCGCACGTCGACCATCGGCTGAAGGAGGATATCTCCAAGCAAATCCTCACAATGTTGTCGACGATCCTGGCTGCAATGATCGGATTCTACTTCGGTTCCCGCCCAGGGGAGACCGATTCCGACGCACCCAAGCGGGCACAAGCCGCTGTGCAGATCGAGAAAACGATCGGCGGCTTGCCCAAGATAACTGATTTGATCGATCGCACACAAAAGCTTATCGACCAGGTTACGGCCGCCGGTCAAACTGCGGCTCGCGATCAATTGCAGACGCTGAAATCGAGGTTGTCCAGCCTGCAGGATATAGTCGAACAGGCCGACAAAGCCCGCCTGTCGCAAGCCACGACATTGGTCGAGATGACCAACTCCGCCGCGGCGGTGACGAGCGCCGCGGCTGAAATCGCCGCCGCGAAGAAGACAATCGAAGACTATGAGAGCCAGTCATGACGGCCGGGCAGCTTTCAAGGGACGCCAAGCAGGTCTTCATGCGCGCCGCGTTGGCCGTGAAGCCAAAAAAGAGCCCTGCCGGGAGACCGAGGTTCCTCGTTCCTCCGGTGGCGGTCGTGCCGTTCTCGGATTGGAACTACTATTACACAAAGGATCTGCTGGAGTGGCGCTCCGACACCGATCCGAACCGTGCAGTGAGCGTGCCCATCGGCTTCGTCACCGACCTCGCCAGCATTCCGCCGCCGTTCTGGACGATTTTGCCGAAGGCAGCCAGCTACACTTATCCGGCCATTATCCATGATTATCTCTATTGGACGCAGCCGTGCTCGAGAGAGGACGCCGACAATATCCTGAAAGCCGTGATGGAAGAGCTCAAGGTGGCGACCTTGAAGATCGTGGCGATCTACGAAGGGGTCCGGCTCGGCGGCGAGGCTTCCTGGACAGGCAACGGCGCGGCGAAGGCGAAGGGTGAGAAGCGGGTCCTGAAACGCTTTCCGACGGACATGAAGATCAGTTGGGAGCAATGGAAGATGGAGCCGGATGTATTCGCCTGATGCATGCCGCCCGAACTGACCAGCGGTTTTGGGAAAACGACATGCGTAAAAAACTGAAGGCCCGAAGCGCGTCGCCCCAATCCGTTTTGGACGCGACGCGCTTCAAGGCGCGACGGAATCCGATTGAACAAGAGGACCATCGATCGAAGCATTGGGAGGCAGGGGCAATGGCTGGGGGAAAGCACGCATTGGTCGTGGGCAACGCCGCCTACAGTGGGGACATGGCGCTGGCGAACCCTTGCAATGACGCCGAGAAGATGCGCGCCACTCTTGCGGCGCTGAAATTCCAGGTGACCATGCTGGAAAATGCCACTCTGAAAGAAATGGATGAGAACATAGACCGTTTCGTCGATCGGCTCAGGGCGGATCGGGCCTCGGTCGGTCTGTTCTATTTTTCCGGCCACGGTCTGCAGATCGACGACCAGAACTATGTCGTGCCCGTCGATTTCGACAAGCATGGCGGACCGCTGGCTACGCACATGGTTGCGGTTCAGCCGCTCATTGAAAAAATGAAGAGCGACGTCACGCTCGTCCTGCTCGACGCCTGCCGGAACAACCCTGGTGCGCAGCGCGAAATCGGAACCCGCGGACTCGCCAATATCGACGACGCGAGGGCCTTGCTCGTCGGCGGACGCACAGAGAACCCGGAAGACGATGCGCACACCGTTTCCGGCCTGAAGGCGATGAAGGTAGATCCGAATAAAAATATCTTCATTGCCTTTGCAGCCGCGCCCGGCGGCTTTGCGTATGACGGCAGCGGGCAGATGAGCCCATTCACCCAGGCGCTGGTCGCCAATATGGACGCGGTCGACCTTCCGCTTTTCAATCTCACGTTGCGCGTCCGCCAGGAAGTGTTGGCGATCACCAAAGACAAGCAGCGCACATGGGACAACTCTTCGCTGACGGACCCGTTTTTCTTCAATCCGGGGTCGCTTCTCCTTTTCTTCGGAAACATCATGGCGTTGTTCGGGCTCCTGCTTTCGTTCATCCCTTATTCGCTGCTTCTGGCCACGTGGGATGTCACCTGGAAACAGCTTGCGGCCGCCATCGCGCTGCCGCTGATCTCGCTGGCTATTCTGCTCTTCGGCATGCAAAGCGTGTATTCGCGGCTTCGCGGGAACTTCAAATACACGGATGCCACGCAAACGACCGTCCGGAGCCATCTGCTTCTCAGTCTCCAGAAAGGAGGAATCGGCGGCTATCTGGGCGCGCAGCTCGCGGCGCTTTGGATCAGCGTCCCCTATTTCTTGGCATGGTCGAGCGCATACAACCGACGCACTACTCGGATCGAACCGGAATCACTCGGCGTGCTGACGCTGGAAATCGCAATCGCCGCCGCATTCATATCCTGCTTGCTCGGGATCACCTGTATTTTCCTCACCCGAATAAAATGGTCCGGCGGTCGGCTGGGGCTTGTGCAGCACCCCACCAAACTGCGGATCTTGCTCGGCACGCTTTGCGGCGGCATGCTCACCGGGGTGGCCACGGCGCCGTTCCTCATGGCATATTTTGGCAGCAAGAATCGGCCGGAAGTAACACCTGAGTATCTTCTACCGGGTTCGATTATTGGCGCCTCGATCATCATTTTTTCGATCGTGAATTTCGATTTTGAACGGCTCAATGCCAGGCGCATGGGCACTAGCGCATTAGCGGCACTCGCAGCGTTGGTGTGCGGCAGTCTCGCGACTGTCGTCGTGTTCGGGCCCCTCTACGCATTCGGCATCGTGCAATCTGTAATACTTAACTTGGAACAGCAATTCGACAATCCGGTTGTGATGATCAGCGGGGCAGCAGCTTACGGACTTCCGGTCGGATTAATTCTAGGTGTTGTTATCGGTGCGGCTATAACCTTGACAGAGAGATGGTCAGCGCGGCCGGTGATCTAAGTTTCGCGGCCGCAAGATTCTTGCTTGGATCGAGCGCCTTCACTTCAACACCTGGGAAATCTCAAGAAGGTCTATGCCGACCTAACGGCGCCACACCGCCCACACGTACCACCGTCACTTTCCGCTCTGCGGCGTAGAGGGATGACAGCGCGTCCTGCGACACGCCCTCGTCGGTGATCACTTCATCGATCTCGGAAATGTCCGAAAGCGTGCAGAAACCGGGTGCGGTGAACTTCGAAGAGTCGACGAGCAGGATCGTCTTGCGGGCGGAAGAGATCATGGCGCGCTTGAGCGAGGCCACTTCCAGCGAGGTTTCGGTGAGCAGCGTGCCGGTGACGGCCGAGGCGCCGGTCATGCAAAGATCGGCATGCAGCGTCTTGATGAAGCTCTCGCCGGGCTCGCCGGCAAGATGACGGTAACCTGGCCGCACGGTGCCGCCCGGCAGGATGATACGCCAGGATTTGATGTCGGCGGCGAAATCGGCGATCTCCAGGCTGTTCGTCACCACGGTCAGCGGCAGGTCCCGTTCGGCCGCGGCGCGCACCGCCTCCATGACTGTCGAGGAGCTGTCGAAGATGACGCTGTCGCGCGCGCTCAACCGCCCGGCGGCCTCGCGGCCGATCGCGACCTTTTCCGCGTGCTGCAGTTCGGCGTTGACGGTGGTCTCGCGCTCGAAGGTTGCGCGCATCGGCTGCAACAGATGCGCGCCGCCATGCGTGCGTTCGAGATAGCCCTTTTCCACCAGGTGCTCGAGGTCGCGCCGCACCGTCGACTGCGATCCGCCGATCGTGTCGGCAAGCTCCTGGATCGAGGCCGCGCCGTTGACGCGCAGATGCTCCAGGATGAGCGCCTGCCGCTTGGCAGGAACCATATCGACGCGTTTGCTCGGAGTATCCATGTCCCATCCGCCAAGCCCGCGAACCCGGGCCAAATCGGCAATCCCTACCAAATCGTATAGCCGCAATCCACAACCACCACCGCCCCGGTCATGGCGCTCGCCGCATCGGAGGCAAGGAAGAGGATTGGCGCGGCGATCTCGTCCGGGCGCGCGACGCGTCTCATCGGCGTCATGTCCATCCACACCGGCATCAGCTTCTCGTCGGCGAAGCCGCCGCGCGACATCGCCGTGTCGACATAGGTCGGCGCGACGCAGTTCACCCTGACGCCGCGTTCGGCCCATTCGCCGGCAAGCGAGCGCGTCATGTGATGGACGGCGGCCTTCGCCGCATTGTAGTGCGCCTGGCGCTGCGGCTTGTTGGAGATCAGTCCCGACATTGACCCGAGGGTCACGATCGAGCCACGGCCGCGTTCCAGCATCGGCCTGGCGAACTCCCGGCAGGACCAATAGGCGCCGTTCAAGTCGACGTCGACCACCTTAAGCCATACCTCGTCGCTCATCTCTTCGCCGCCCGTGTCTGGCCAGGCGATGCCGGCATTGGCGATCAGGATGTCGACCGCGCCGTGGCGCTCGTTGGCGGCCCGCGCGGCTGCGGCAACGGCCTTGGAATCGGTGACATCGAGCGGCACTGCCTCGACGTCGTAGCCTTTCTGCTTCAGCTCATCGCGTCCGGCCGAGAGCACTTGGCGGTCCATGTCCGAGATGATGACCTTCGCGCCGGCCTCGGCCAGCGCCTCGGCTGTCGACAGGCCGATGCCGCGGCCGCCACCGGTGATGAAGGCCGTCTTGCCGTCGAGGCGAAAGCGTTCGAGAACCATGGGAATGTCCTTCAGGCGTGTTTGAGGTTGGAGCCGGTCTCGGCATGACGGTTTCGGCCGAGAATGAGCAGGCAGCCGGCGGTAAAACTGTCGCCCAGGCCGAGCGTCGTCGCGGGCTTGTCCAGATAGGGCGACGCGCAGGCCACGAATGTCCAGCGGCCCTTGCGTATGGGCGTCTGAAACGGAAGCGGATGGAATTCCGCCGCGGGCGAGACCATTATATCCCGCGCGGGCGTGCCATTGGCCGCCCTGGCGCTGGCGATTGCGCAGCCCGCCATCAGCGCCAGTTCCTCCTCCTGGCGGTCGTCGAGCGTCACGGCGGCGGCCCAAGCGTCGGCATGCACGCACACCCGTCGCAGACCGAGCTGTTCGCCGAGCGCGATGAGCGCCTCCATCGGATGATGCGCGGACGGATTCATGTCGAGCAGTTCGGAATAGCTCATGCCGAGCGATGTGATCGCGCCGCGAGCATGCCCAAGAAGCTCCTTCACGGCCTGTTGCGAGGCATAGCCCGCCAGTTCGAAATGGATCGTCGAAAGCCCGGCCGCTTTCCAGTCCCGGCTGAGCGCGAAGACGTGCCGGCTGGCGGCGCCGACATTGTCCGCCGCCTCGTCGTTCAGCCCGGCGAGAAGCCCGGCAGCGGCCGACGGCGCCAACCGCCGCGACAGGCTCTCGAAATCCCCGTCACGCTGGATGCCGCGGTCGCCGAAGCGGACGATGACCCGCGACGACCGGGGCGGAACGATTGCGCCGATGGCGCGGCCGGCGGTGAATTCGAAAATGAAGATCTCGGGAAGGTGCGGGCCTGAGGCCGGCACCTCGTCCACGGTTTTGAGCGCACCCCTTTCCGCCAGCAGAACACCGGCCGGTATCTGCTTCAGCATCGCCGCATAGCGATCCTCGAGAGCGACGAGCGAGCGGACGCCAAGCTCGCCGAGCACCCAGGCCGCCTGCGGACCGGTCCCGCCCAGCGCATAGCGCGGCCGCAGGCGCTCGCGCAGCCATGCCGGCCCCTCGGACCAGTCGAAGCGCACCTCGCCGCCTATCCCGCGCGCAGCGCGTGAAAGAAGCAGTGCGGCAAGCCGCCCCGCCGGCGTGTCGGGCGGCGCATCCAGCAGCGGTTGGATATCGTGCATCTCGACGCGCGCATCGATGCAAGCGCTGATGCCGCACAGGAAGATCCCCGCCGACGAAAGCGCCTCGGCGCCGAGCGGGCCCGACCGCGGATCGGTCAGCGCGGCATAGCGATCCGCGAACGATCCGGTGAAAACATCACTCATGCCCGGGGCTTCCTCCTCGCCTGACCGCGCTGTCAATTGCTATCATTATCTTTCAAAGCGTCAATGTGATTTTTGCTTTAGCGCATCAGAATTGCCCGGCAATTCCAAGCTTCAGCCTGCATGCCGAGGTTTCTGAAGCAGGGTCCTCGCCAGACAGTTCCGTGCTCATCTTCATCGAATTTTTTAAATTTACTGTTTTATATCAATCAGTTGACTCTCTTCTCGCCCTTCAATCAATCGCCGGCCCAGTAAGACGCAGAGCCACCGAGTACCCGCGGCGTTCAAATTAGAGAGATTTAGATAGCTATTGACAGATTATGAGAATTATCCGCATAGTCATCATACGCCCTGAGCGGCGACGGGATAGCGCGGCGGCGGCGCCGTACAACAAGGGTTTCACTGAGGAACATTATGGCCACGAGACTGGACAGGAAGCTGGCGAATATCCGCGCCGGCCGTTACACGCGGGCGGATTTCGTCATTGCCGACGCCAAGGACAGCGACGTCGGCGCCGGCGTGACCGCCACGGGCTTCGACTATTCGGCCAGGCCGCCGCGCCGCCGCAGCCGCCAGGAATTCATCGCCCAGATCGAGGAGATCATCAAACAGGACGTCGTCGACATCATGCTGGTGTCGCAGTCCAATCTCGATCTCCTCGACGAGCGCGGCGCCTTCTTCGGCAGCGAGGTGAAGCCCGCCATCCGCGGCAATCTGGAAACGATGTGCTGGGGCGCCGTGCGCCACGGCACCTACACGCAGACGCCGTCGGTGCCCTTCCGCGACACCAACCTTTCGCGCGCCATCGCCAACTATCCGACGCACGGCACCGACCTCGCCCTCTACTCGGTTTCCTTCAGCAACGATGTCGATCTCGATGTCCGCACGTTGAACGCCTTCGCCGAGTTCCGCGCCGAAGCCGCTCGGGTCGGCTTCAAATATTTCTACGAGGTCTTCAATCCGAGCGTCGATATCGGCCTCGACCGCGAGCAGACCGGCGAGTTCGTCAACGACAACATCATCAAGTCGCTGGCGAGCGTGCCGAAGGCCGAACGTCCGCTGTTCCTGAAGACGGCTTACAACGGGCCGAAGGCGCTGGAAGAGCTTGCGAGCTTCGATTCCGAGCTGATCGTCGGCGTGCTCGGCGGCGGCGCCGGCACCACGCGCGACACGTTCGAACTCGTCGCTCAGTCGGAGCGCTATGGCGCGCGCCTCGCGCTGTTCGGCCGCAAGATCAACCTCGCCGAAGCGCCGCTGCAGCTCATCGTCCTGATGCGCGCCGTGGCCGACGGCACGATCGCCCCGGAAGAGGCGGTGCGCGCCTATCACGGCGAATTGCAGAAGCTCGGGCTGACGCCGAACCGGCCGCTCGCCGACGACCGAGCGATCACGGAAGAGGTGCTGACGGGCGCCGCCGCCAAGGCGGCCTGACACCCACGACGGCGGCAAGCCGCCGTGCTTGCGACGACGGTAGGGACCGCCGCGCTTGAATGCGACCCGGCAACGGGTCGCGGCGCCCGCGAGATGGAGGCTCGCGGCACGCTTCATCTGGGAACTAAAAAGGGAGGAGTATGATGAGAAAAATGCTGTTTCTTGCGACGACGATCCTCGCCGCCGCGCTTTATTCCGCGTCCGCCAATGCCGAGCAGAAAGAGGTGACCGTCTGGTCCTGGTTCGTCCAGAGCACAATGGAAAAGTCGATCGCGGCCTTCGAGAAGGCTCATCCGGACATCAAGGTCAAATACACCTATTACAACTACTCGCCCGAATACATCACCGCGCTCAAGGCAGCTGCGGCCTCGGGCAGCCTGCCCGACGTGATCGGCCTGCAGCCGGGTTCGCTCACCCAGCAATATCGTGAAAATCTCGAAGCGGTGAACGAACGGGCCGCCAAGCAGTGGGGCGACAAATGGGCCGAGAAGGTCTTTCCGGTCAACCGCAAGCAGATGCTGATGGGCAACCCGAAGGGCGACGAGAACTATTACATCGTCCCGCAGGAATCGCAGGTCCTGTGCATCTGGTACAACCGCAAGATCTTCGAAAAGCTCAATCTTTCCGTTCCCAAGACCTATGCCGAGCTGAAGGCGGCGGCCAAGGCGCTGACCGACAACGGCTATATCCCGATGTTCCAGGGCGCGGCGGACGGCTGGCAGAACGAGAACGTCTTCCTGATGCTGGCCAACCAGTTCTCGGCCGGCATCGTCGACAAGGCCCAGGCCGGCGAGACGCCTTGGACGGCGCCGGAGCTCGTCGCTGCGATGAAAGCCTGGAAGGGCCTGTTCGACGACGGCATCTTCCAGCAGGGCGCGCTTGGCGCGCATGCCTATCCGACCGGCGCGCAGCTCTTCGCGCAGGGCAAGGTCGGCATGATGGCGCTGGGTTCCTGGTGGATGCAGGAAAGCAAGTTCCCGCCGCCGTTGTCCGAATTCGTGCAGAACATGGACGGCTTCGATTTCTTCTATCTGCCGCCGGTCAAGGACGGCAATTCCGCCAGCCCGCCGGTCGGCGGCATCGACATCGGCTACGGCCTGACCAAGAACGGCGGCAAGAACCCCGAAGCCTGGACCTTCCTTGCCGAGCTCACCAACGGCGTCGGCCTGCAGGAAGCCCTGAACGACCTCAACGACCTGCCGGCCTTCGACGGCAATTCGCCCAAGGGCGACATCACCGACCATGTGAAGGAGATGTCGGCACGCTTCATGGCCGACCTGCCCAAGGCGGAAAACCAGCGCTTCGCCTCGCCCGCGGTCGCCGAGGCGCTCGACAATGCGCTCGCCGGTGTCGCCGCCGGCAGCACCGAGCCGGAAGCGGCTTTGGCCGCCGTCCAGGCGGCGAGCGAGAAAGCTCTCGCAGCGAAATAGCCCAAGACCAACTGCCGGGCGCGGAGACGCGCCCGGCTCTTTTTCAGTGCCGGCCCTTTTTCAGTGCCAGTCCTTTTCGGTATAAGATGGCGAGCATCATGAGCGCAGAGGCCATGCGAGCCGGAGCCGCCATTGCGGCGGCAAAACGGCGATCGGCATCGAGAGCTTCGACGCTCTATCTGTTTGCCCTGCCGGCGACGCTGCTCTTCGTCGTCTTCATCGCCTATCCGATCCTTTGGGTCGCGGGCCAAAGCCTTTACGCCGGCACGACGGACGGCCGGGCGGTCTTTGCCGGCTTCGCCAACTACACGACCATCCTCGGCGATCCGACCTTCTGGATCGTGGTGCGCAACATGATGCTGTGGGGCGTCATCACGATTCCCGTGCAGATGCTGATCGGCGGGCTGCTCGCCTATTTCATCGAGCGCCACACGCATGCCCTGCGCGGCTTCTTCCGCACCATGTTCTTCCTGCCGGTGGTGACCTCTGTCTCGGTCATCAGCCTGGTCTGGGTGCAGATCTATGCGCCCTATTACGGCATTGCCCAGGAATATCTGAAGCATGTCGGCATCGTCATGATGACCTCCCCGATCGGCGACCCGAAGACCGCGATCTACGCGCTGATTATCGTCAACATCTGGCAGTGGACCGGCTTCTCGATGCTGATGTACATCGCCGGCATCGCCAACCTGCCGAGCGAAGTGCTCGATGCCGCCCGCATCGACGGCGCGCGAGGTTGGCGGCTTGCCGTGCATGTCATCGTGCCGATGCTTTCGCCGGCGACGAAGTCGCTGCTGCTGCTCGGCGTCATCGGCACGCTGCAGACCTTCCCGATCGTCCACCTGATGACCGGCGGCGGCCCGAACCGGGCAAGCGAGGTCTTCGGCACCTTCATCTTCAAGCAGAGCTTCGTGCTGGGCGACACCGCCAGTGGCGCAGCGCTTTCCGTCATCGTGCTCGTCATCGCGCTGGTGCTCTCGCTGGTTCAGATCGCCCTGCTCGGCGCGCGCCTGTCGCCTGCCGGAAAGGAGCAGCCATGATGGCGTCGCTCACCCGCAACCGCATCCGCGGCTTGGTCATCCATGCGGTTCTCTTCATCGTGCTCGGCTTCTGGATGATTCCGCAGGTCTACATGCTGTCGATCGGTCTGCGCACGCCGGCGCAAGCCTTCGACGCCGCGTTGTTCACCTGGCCGGTGACTTTGGACAACTTCGTCACCGTGATCCGCGACAATCCGCTGGGCGGCATTTTCTTGAACAGCCTGATCATCACCGTAGCGACGGTCGCGATCGTGGTCGCGGTCTCTTCGCTCTTTGCCTTCGCCTGCGCGATCTTAAGGCTGAAGGGCTCGATGTTGCTCTACACGACCCTGCTCACCACGCTGATGGTGCCGCTCGCCTCCATGGTCCTGCCTTTGGCCATCCTGCTGAAAACCTTCGGCTGGGTGAACACCTATATCGGTCTCATCCTGCCCTATGCGGCGCTCGGCGTGCCTTTCGCGATGGTTATCCTGAAAGCCTTCATGGAGGACGCCCCGCGCGAGCTGTTCGAGGCGGCGCGGGTCGACGGCTGCAACGCCTGGCAGACCTACTGGCACGTGGCCCTGCCGCTGGTGCGCCCGGCGCTGGTCTTCGTCACCATCTGGCAGTTCATCGTCACCTGGAACGAGTTCTTCCTCGCCCTCATCGTGCTTACCAAGAGCGAGATGAAGACGCTCACCATCGTGCCGATGCAGTATTCCGGCCTCTATATGGCCAATCCCGGCGCGCTCTTCGCCATCCTGACGCTGATCGCGCTTCCCTTGATCCTCCTCTATGTGCTGGTGCAGCGCGCCTTCGTGCGCGGCCTGCTCGCCGGCGCGGTGAAAGGCTAGGCCGATGGCGACGCTCTCGATCGATAAGATCACCAAGGCCTTCGGCCACACCACGGTCATCCCCGAACTGTCGCTGACCATCGAGGACGGCGAGTTCTGCGTGCTGGTCGGGCCATCCGGCTGCGGCAAGTCCACGCTGCTCAGGATCATCGCCGGTCTGGAGCCGATAAGCTCCGGCCGCATCCTGGTCGACGGCGTCGACATGAGCGATGCCGAGCCGCCGGAAAGGGGCGTGGCGATGGTGTTCCAGTCCTATGCGCTCTATCCGCATATGGATGTCGGCCGCAACATCGGCTTTGGCCTCAAGATCGCCCGCACGCCCGCCGCCGAGATCGCCGAGCGCGTCGGCCGCGCCGCCGAGAAACTGCGGCTCGGCTCCTACCTGAAGCGCAAGCCGCGCGAGCTTTCCGGCGGGCAGCGCCAGCGCGTCGCCATCGGCCGTGCCATGACGCGCAAGCCGAAACTCTTCCTGCTCGACGAGCCGCTCTCCAACCTGGATGCAGCACTTCGCGTCGGCATGCGGGTGGAGATCGCGCGGCTGAAGGCGGAACTCGCCTCCACTATGGTCTATGTCACGCACGACCAGGTCGAGGCGATGACGCTGGCCGACCGCATCGTCGTCATGGATGGCGGCCGCATCGAGCAGGTCGGCGCGCCGCTCGACCTCTACCACCGGCCAGCCAATTTATTTGTCGCCGGCTTCATTGGTTCGCCGGCGATGAATTTTTTGAATGGCAAGGTGGAAGCCGCCCAAGGCGCCGTCGCCACGGTTGCGCTCGCCATGGGGCCGACGCTGCGGATTCCGATCGAGCGGCGCGTCGAGCCCGGCGACAGCGTCACCCTCGGCATCCGGCCGGAACATGTCGCGTTGGCGGATGAAGGACAGGCCGGCGCCTATGTCGTGCAGGCGTCGATGGTCGAGCTTCTTGGCAGCGACACTTTCATCCATGCGAGCCAGCGCGGGGAAAGCCTGGTCATCCGCGACAGCCGCGGCCGCATCGTGCGGACGGGCGAGCGCATCGCCATCAGCCTGCCGCCCCGCGCCTGCCATCTCTTCAACCAGGCAGGCCAAAGAATTTCCGATGCGGCGGCAATCGCCGAACCCGCCTGACGCAGCTTGAAGGATATCAAAAGAGGGAACCATGACGGATTTTCACGGACGCAATATTCTGGTGACGGGCGGCAGCGGTGGCATTGGCGGCGCCACCGTGCGGCACCTGGTGCGCGCCAACGCCAATGTGATCGCCGCCGGACGTTCGCAAGAAGCGCTTGACGCGATCGCCAGGGAGACGGGCTGCCGCACCGTCGCCTTCGATCTGTCCTCGGAAGACGAGGTCCGCGATGCCCTCGAAGGCCTCGATCTCTGGGGTGTCGTCAATTGCGGCGGCTTCGGCGGCGAGATCGCGACGCCGATGGACACCGACATCGCCATTTTCGACAAGGTCATCACCGTCAATGCCCGCGGCGCATTGCTGGTCACCAAATATGCGACGCGGCAGATGGTGGCGATCGGCAAGGGCGGCGCCATCGTCAACGTCTCCAGCCAGGCGGCGCTGGTCGCGCTCGAAGGCCACATTTCCTACGGCTCGTCCAAGGCGGCGCTGGAAAACATCACGCGCTGCTCGGCGCTCGAGCTCGGCAAATACAACATCCGCGTCAACAGCGTGAACCCGACCGTGGTGATGACGCCGATCTCGTCCGGCCACTGGAGCCAGCCGCATGTCGCCGAGCCCTTCCTGAAGCAGATGCCGCTCGGCCGCTGGGCGACCGAGGACGAAGTCGCCGGTCCGATCGTGTTCCTGCTCAGCGACGCCGCCTCGATGATCACCGGCATCCATCTGCCCATCGACGGCGGCTACACCTGCCGGTGATGCCTGATTGACCCCTCAGCCCGGGCTGCCCGCCGCCGGATTGGCGATGATTGCAGCCCGGAAGCGGGCGACGAAATCGTCGAGCGCCGGCCGCTCGGCATCCGAGATCGCCCAATAGGAGAAGGCGCCGTCGGTCCAGTGGACCAAGAGGAAGCCGCCCGCCGAGAGATCGTCCGCCACCGGCACCGATTTGGCGTCGTTCTGCCGCGGCGCCGCCACCAGCGTGATCAGGTGCTCGTGATGGCGATAGACCAGCGCCGGCATCGGCTTGTCGCCGATCACCTCGACGCGTCCGCCGAGCAGCGCATAGCCGTCCTTGGCCATGTCGGGCGCCGGCGGCGACACGCCGATCCTGCCGTCGAGCCACGGCTTCACCGTGTGCCGGTCGGAAGAGACGATGTCGACCGGTGTTGCCGCAAGCAGGCTGCGGCGGTGGCCGTTGGCGACGGCGACCGCGAAGCTGTCGGGCGCATTTTCCACCATCAGCCATTGCGTCGCGCCGCTGGCGAGAAACGCCGTCAGCACGATCGAGGCCGCCATCTGGCGCCAGTCGAAGGAGCTGAAGCGGCGTGCCGAAGCGCGCTGCCGCATCGCGATGACTTTGCCCTGCTGCTGTTGCGGCTGAGCGGCCTGCTGCGACTCCGCCTTCGCAGCTTCGGCCCGCGCGGCCTCGGCTTCGTCGGAAGCTTTCACCTCGGCGATGGCCGCGATACGCGCCAGGAAATCGTCGCTGACGGCAGGCCGCGGCACGTTCGCAACAGCGCCGCGCAGCGCGACGATGCGCGCATGCTCGGCGGCAAGGTCAGGATCGGCGGCGATGCGTCGCTCGATGGCAAGGGCGGCCGCGGCGTCGAGCTCACCGTCGACAAGGGCGTGGATCATCAGCTTCATATCCTGCGGGTCTTCCGGCAATCCATCCTCATGCGGGCGGTTTTCATGCGGACTCATGGCGCCCTCCAATGTCTGTCATCAGCAGGCTGCGGGCACGCGCCAGGCGCGACATCACCGTGCCCTGCGGCACCCCTAACATCGCCGCGATCTCGCGGTAGCTGAGGCCGTTTATGTCGCGCAGCACCAGCGTTTCGCGAAACACGTCCGGCAGCCTTGCGATCGCCGCTTCCACCGCCGCCGCGTTCGCCTTGGCGATCAGCGCCGCTTCCGGACTGTCGGAGTCGCTATCCGGCGGCGGCGACACGTCGTCGAGATCGGCGAGATCGCCGACGGCGACCACTGCGCGGGGACGGTTGCGGGCTATCCAGGTGTAGGAGGCGTTGCGCACGATGGTGAGCAGCCACGCGCGGGCGTTGCCCCCAGCGAAACCGGCAATGCCGGCATGCGCCTTGAGGCAGGCTTCCTGCACGACATCCTCGGCGTCCGCCGCGTTGCCGGTCAGCCAGCGGGCGAGCGACAGCGCATCGCCAAGATGCGGCAGCACCACTTCGGCAAAACGCGCGGCCAGCATTCTTTCGCTCAACACCGTTCCACCGTCAGGCGCTCCCGCCAGGGCTCCGCGGCCACCTTCAACGGGTGGCGCCGATCTGTCCCTGCCCGCGCGGGTGAAGATCGCGATTGCAGGCGAAGGCGCCTGCTTTGGTGGAGGTGAAGGCATAGGGGTCACCTGAGTCAAGCGCCTCGGAAGGGAACGGCGCCTCGGAAGGGAACGGCGCATCGCCGGCCGCGACGAGATGCGGGATGTCGCCGTCATTGTCGTGGATCTCGATGGTTGCGGTTCGTGCGGTCATGACAGGCGGCGGGACGGCGGTTCCTGGAGTACGCCTGTCCAGATCGAACGCTCCAAGGGCCGGCGACGGCTTCTGCCCTCGCCTTCCCTCTCCGCATTCTCATTGTCATGGTAGGTCATGTCGATCTCCAGCAGGCCGTGAGGGCGCATGCCAGGAAGACCGGCGAATCCGATGGTTTATTCCCGGATGATCAGCATTTTTCGATCACGCTGATGTGATCGATCGTCGCCAATTGAGCGCGGACAGCAGCGATCAGATGCGCCGGCCGGTCTCGGCGTCGAACAGATGCGCCGAGGCGCGGTCGATCTCGATCCGCACGCTCTCGCCTTGCTTCAACGCAAGCCGTTCGCGGAAGAGGCAGGAGATCGCCTCCCCGCCGCAGTCGACCGTGGCGAAGATCTCCGAGCCGGTCGCCTCCATGAGCGTGACGGGGCCGGAGAGACCCCGGCCGGTCGCCCGGATATGTTCGGGACGAATGCCGTAGACCAGTTCCCTTCCGGCGGCCTCGCTCGGCTGGATGCCTTCCGGCAGCGGCAGCGTCAGCCCGCCGGCGCTGCGAAAGATGCCTTCCTCGACGTGCCCGTGGATGAAGTTCATGGCGGGCGAGCCGATGAAGCCGGCAACGAACAGATTGGCCGGGCGGTCGTAGAGATCGAGCGGCGCGCCGATCTGCTCGACAAGGCCGTCATGCAGCACGACGATTTTGTCCGCCATGGTCATGGCCTCGATCTGGTCGTGCGTGACGTAGATGGTCGTGGTGCCGAGCCGCTGATGCAGCGCCTTGATCTCGCCGCGCATCTGCACGCGCAATTTGGCGTCGAGATTGGAAAGCGGCTCGTCGAACAGGAACACCTGCGGATCGCGCACGATGGCGCGGCCCATGGCGACCCGCTGGCGCTGGCCGCCGGAGAGCTGACGCGGATAGCGGTCGAGCAGCTTTTCCAGACCAAGGATGCTCGCTGCCCGCTTGACCCGGCTCGCGGTGTCGGCTGGATCGGCTTTCTTGATCCTGAGCGCGAAGCCCATATTGTCGGCCACCGTCATATGCGGATAGAGCGCGTAGTTCTGGAACACCATGGCGATGTTGCGGTCGCGCGCCCTGAGATTGTTCACTGTGCGCTCGCCGATCGCGATCTTGCCGGCCGAGATCGTTTCCAGCCCCGCGATCATGCGCAGCAGCGTCGACTTCCCGCAGCCCGACGGGCCGACCAGGATGACGAACTCGCCATCGGCGATATCGACGCTGACATCATGGATGATCTTGGCGTTGCCGAAGGCCTTCTGCACATTGTTGATGGTTACCGATGCCATTGCGTGTCTCCAAAAGAGTGAGGGCGGGTCTGGCGCTCAGCCGCCCTTGACCGCGCCGGCGGTCAGCCCGGCGACGATCTGCCGTTGCGCGAACATGGTCAGAACCAGCACCGGCAGCGTCACCACCAGTGCCGCTGCGGCGAGCGGTCCCCAACTCACCTGCTCGTAGGACAGCATGTTGTAGACCGCGACCGGCAATGTCCGCGTCTCGCGGCTGGCGAGCACCACGCCGAAGACGAAGTTGTTCCACGAGAAGATGACCGACAGGATGAAGGCGACGACGATGCCCGGCTTGGCGATCGGCAGCGCCACCAGCCGGAACACCTGCCAGGACGAGGCGCCGTCGATATTGGCTGCCTCCTCCAATTCCATCGGCGTCGTCTCGAAATAGCCGATCATCACCCAGACCACGATCGGCACCGTCACCACCAGATGGATGATGATCTGCGGCCAAAGCGTGCCGAGGATGCCCAGCCACTGGAACAGAAGGAAGAGCGGAATGAGATAGGAAAGCCCCGGCGTCATGCGGGCGATCATGATGACGACCGCCGAACGCTCCGCCTTGAGCCGGGCGATGCCATAGCCGGCCGGCACGCCGATCAGCAGCGCCAGCAGCGTCGCCGTGCCGGTCACCAGCACCGAGTTCCAAAGGTAGAGCAGGAAGTTGTTCTCCTCGAACACCTTCGCGTAGTTCGTCCAGGCGAAGCGCTCGGGGATCAGGATCGGCGGATAGGCGCCGTTGTCGATCTCGAATTTCAGCGACAGCGAAATCATCCAGAGGAAGAACAGGATCGCCGGCGAGACCAGCACCAGCGCCGCGAAGAACAGGCCCAGCTTGTTGAGCAGCCGTGAGCTCATCTATTTGCCCTCCGCGTCGACCCACTGCGAGCGCTGGCGCAGCATCAGAAGGATGAAGGACAGGGCCACGATGACGATGAAGAAGACCACGGCCATGGCCGAGCCATAGCCCATGTCGTAGTAGGAGAAGGCGGTGTTGTAGAGGTAGATGTTGATCGTCTCAGAGGCGGTGCCGGGCCCGCCCTGGGTCATGGCGTAGATGATGTCGAAGCTCTTCAGCGCATCGATCGTGCGGATGATGACGGCGATCATCAGGAACGGCGCGATCATCGGCAAGGTGAGGTAGCGGAACTGCTGCCAGGCATTGGCGCCGTCGATCTCGGCGCTCTCGAACGGCTCGCGCGGCACCGATGCCAGCCCGCCCAGCACGATCAGCATCACCAGCGGCGTCCACTGCCAGGTCTCGACCGCGACCAGGGAGGGGATGACGGTGCGAGGATTGAAGATCCACTCCTGCGCTGGAATGCCGACCAGCGACAGAAGGTAGTTGAGCACGCCGAGCTGCGGATGGAACATCATCGTCCAGACAAGTGCTACGGCAACGGGTGTGGCCATCATCGGCATCACGAAGAGGCCGCGCAGCAGGCCGCGCAACGGGAACCTGGCGTCGAAGATCAGGGCGGCGACGGTGCCGAAGAACATCGGCGCGACCACCGACAGGAAGGTGTAGGTCAAGGTGTGCCAGAGCGATTCCCAGAAACGCGGATCGGTCGCCAGGCGCAGATAATTCTCTATGCCGGCAAAGCTTCGCGACTGGCCGAGCGTCCAGCTGTTGACGCTCATCCACAGCGTGAACGCCCACGGGAAGACGATCACGGCGCCGACGACGACCAGCGCCGGGACGACGAAAGGCCAGTAGTTGGGAGCCAGCCTCACCGGCTGGCTCTCTTCGATGGCTTGCGTCGTCACCCCTGCGCGTTCCGGGGCGATGGCGGACATCAGCCCTGCTCGCTCCTGTCGAGCACCGGCTGGAACTGCTCGGTCGCCTTCTTCAGCTCGTCGGCCGGATCGGCGCCGGCGATCATGTTGGTCAGCGCCACGCCATAGATGTCGCGGAACTCGGTGACCGGGATGATGACCGGCAGGGCCAGCCGGCTGATGTTGCCGGAGCCGACCACGGCGTCGAGCCAGCTCGGCGGCATGGTGACGCCCTCGCGCACCTTGGGGTCTTCCAGCACCGACTTGCGGAACGGCACGCCGGCGCCGGCCTGCAGCAGGCGCGCGCCCATCGCCGGCGATACCGCCCACTGGCAGAACAGATAAGCCGCTTCCTTCTTGGTGCTGGCCGACGTCACGCCGATGCCGTCGCCGAAAGTGCCCGCGGCATGCGCCTTGGGGCCTTTCGGCATGACGCCGTAGCCGACCTTGCCGACCACCCGCGACTTTTCCGGATTTTCCATCGGCGGCGCGAAGCCCACGCCATCGAACCACATGCCGATCTTGCCCTGCAGGAAGGCGGACTGCGCCTCGGCCCAGTTGAAGCCGGTGACGCCGGGAGGTGCCGCCTTGGTCATCAGCCGCTGATAGAGGCTGGCTGCTTCGATCGCCTCCGGCGACGTGGTGTGCAGCTTGCCGTCGCTGCCGAGCGGCGTCATGTCATAGCCGAGCATCAGCGACGTCCACACCGGCGTGTTGGCGTTCTTCAGGCCGCGGGCGACGAAGCCGTACGTGTTGCTCGACGGGTCGGTCAGCGCTTCGGCGGCGGCCACCAGCTGCTCGAAGCTCTCCGGATATTTCAGCCCCTTGGCGTCGAACAGCTCCTTGTTCCAGTAGAGGATCCAATAGTCGACCGAGAACGGCAGCGAGCGCAGCACGCCCTGGCCGTCCTTGGCGAACTGCATGCCGGCCTCGGCGAAGTCGCTTTCGACCAGCCCCGGATCGGTCAGGCCAGGATCCGCAAGGTAGCCGGAGATGTCGGCCAGCCAGCCACCCTTCTCAAACTGCCGCTTCTGCACATGGTAGCTCAGATGCACGACATCGAAGCTCGGCTTGCCGGAGCTGAGCTCGATCACCGTCTTCTGGCGCTGCTGCTGCTCGGGCGTCGCCTCCGCGTTGACCTTGATGCCGGTCAGCTCCTCGAACTCGGCGAGGTTCTTCAGGATGGTGTCGCTGCGCGGGCTCTTGACCAGATTGACGTCGAGGGTCGTGCCGGCAAAGCGCTTCCAGTCGACGCCCGCGGCAAAACTGGGGCGCAGACCGGCAAGGCCGGCGGCGGCGAGTGCGGCGGTTCCCTGGAGCAGCTGCCTCCTGGTTGGATTGAACGGATTGGACGACATTTCTTCCTCCCGGGTTGCTGTCGTTGTCATTGCGCCGCGTCGATTGCGGCGCGCTTCCTCAAATCTGCAGCGCCAGGCGGCGCGCATTGTCGATGTGCTGGCTGATCGCCTCGACCGCCTTTTGCGGATCGCGTTTCTCCAGCGCATCGATCACCGCCAGATGCTCGCGCATGACCGGCACGACGCGGCCGTCGATGCGGAACCGCTCCTGGTGGATGAGCCGGATCTTCACCGAATTGACCAGGTAGGCCTTGGCGATGATCTCGTTGTCCAGCGCGCTGATGAAGGTGTCATGCATCGCCCAGTCGATATTCTGCGCCTTGGCTTCCATTTCCGGCGTCGCCGTCTGCGCCAGCGCCTGGGCGAGCATCTCCTCATGCTCGCGCCTGAGACGCGCAATCTCGGCGTCGGAAGCATTGACGGCAAACAACGCGACCGCCTCGCGCTCCATGAACAGGCGGAACTGGAAAGCTTCGCGGATCAGGCTGATGTCGATATGCGCGATCTGCATGCCGCGCTGCGGAATGGTGGTCAGCAGCCCCTCGGCCTCGAGCCGCGGCACGATCTCGCGGATAGCGCCGAGCGGCAGGCCGGTGAAGGCGACCAGCTCGCGCTGCGACACGAACTGGCCGGGTCTCAGGTCGCGGGCCAACAGATGCCGCGTGAAGCTGGCATAGGCCTTTTCCCTCAGGGTTGCCGGTTCGCTCGTGTCGTCCATGTCGATCCGCGTCCTTTGCCGTTCAGGCCGCTTGCGTCGCGAACAGCCTGTCGTAAGCGACGCCAAGCTGCTGCCGCTCCTGCAATGCCACCGGTTCGAGCGGCGGCCGAACCGTCAGCCAGCGTTCGTCGCCGGCCTGGCGCGCCACCATGGCCTTAACCGCCGGAATAACCGGGCGCCTGAGCAGTTCGAGGACGAAGCCCTCCACACGGGAATCGTCACGCCCGGTCTCCACGATGGCGCGAAGCTCACGAGCAGCGAAATTGGCCATGCCGGAAATCGCGCCCTGGCCGCCGATCCGCACCGCCGGCGCCAGATGCCGTTCGTCGCCGATCAGGATGATCAGATCGCCATGCGTTTTGAGCAGCGCTTCGCTGTAGGCCCAGTCTCCGCCGGAATCCTTGACCCCCGCGACCGCGCCTGGATACGCCTTGCGCAACCGGCCGATCAGGCCGAGCGACAGCCGCACCGTCGTGACTGACGGGATGTTGTAGAGCAGCATGCCGCGGGCGAGCGGACCGAGCGCCGCAAACACGGCCGCAAACCAGCCGAACAGCCCATCGTCGCCGACATTCTTGAAGTAGCTCGGCGGCGCCAGCAGGATGTTGCGCGCGCCCCGCTGCAGGGCCTGGCGGGATTGCTCCGCGGCATCCTCCGCCGCATCGACCAGAACGCCGGCGACGAGCTGGTCGGCCGAAATACCCGCCGCAAGCATGGCGTCGATCACCGGCTGCCGTTCCGCCGTCCCGACGGAAGCGCCTTCGCCGGTGGTGCCGAACAGCGTCACGCTGCTGCAGCCGGCATCGAGACAAGCCCGGGCATGCGCGGTCATCAGTGGGGTTGCAATTCGCCCGGATGCGTCGAAGGGCGTTGTGAGGGCAACCGATAGACCAAAGCGCGACGCCACTGCAAAGTCTCCATTTCATCAATCTGCAGGCAGTCGTATCATGCTGACATGTTAGTTGTAAACAGGCCTGTGGATCACGCTTGGCCGCGGCTGGAAACAATTCACAATGCCTGTAGAGCCAATCCCGCCAGCGCCGATCCGGCGAGCGTCGGCAGCATGCCAGCTTTCAGCCGCAGCATGGCGACCATTGCCGCTGCCGACAGCAGCGCTGCGCGCCAGTCCAGCGAGGAGAAAACAGGGACCTCCACGCCCCAGCCGACGCTCTCGACTTGGGCGAAGACGACATGCAGCGCGAACCACAGCGCAAGGTTCATCACCACGCCGACGACAGCCGCCGTAATCGCGCCGAGCGCCGCCGACAGCGCCTTGTTCTGGCGCAGTTGCTCGATGTAGGGCGCGCCGAGGAATATCCAGAAGAAGCAGGGCACGAAGGTGGCCCAGAGCGTCAGCGCTGACCCGAGCGATCCGGCAAGCAGCGGGCTGATTGTACCGGCATGGCGATAGGCGGCGGCGAAGCCGACGAATTGCAGCACCAGGATGAGCGGCCCGGGCGTCGTTTCGGCAAGCCCGAGCCCATCGACCATTTGGCCGGGCGAAAGCCAGCCGAACGAGGTCACCGCAGCTTGCGCGACATAGGCGAGAACCGCATAGGCGCCGCCGAAGGTGACCACCGCCATCAGACTGAAGAAGCCGCCGATCTGCGCCCACACGCTCCCCGGCCCTGCCAGCGCGGCGATCAGCGCCACCGGTCCGAGCCAGAGCGGCAGCCAGATGGCGATGGTGCGGGCCGCATGCCATCTGGTCGGCACGGTGTGGCCGAGTTCGCCGCGTTCGAACATCAAGTCGACCACGCCGCGACTGTCGGCGGCGCCGCCGCCTTTGCCATGCGCTGAGGCCGAAAACAGCCCCGGCGCGTAGCGGTTGCCGATCCAGCCGATGAGACCTGCCGCAAGCACGATCAGCGGGAACGGCAGCTTGAGCACATAGATGGCGAGGAAGGCCGCCACCGCGATCGTCACCATGGCCCGGTTCTTCAGCGCCCGCTTGCCGATGCGGATGACCGCCTCGACGACGACGGCCAGCACCGCCGCCTTGACGCCGAAGAAAAGCGCCTCGATGACCGGCGCGTCGTTGTAGAGCATGTAGAAGCTGCTCAAGGCGAGCATGACCAGCGCACCGGGCAGCACGAACAATGTGCCGGCGACGAGGCCACCGGCTGTCCGGTGCAGCAGCCAGCCGACATAGACGGCAAGCTGCTGCGCTTCGGGGCCGGGCAAAAGCATGCAGTAGTTGAGCGCGTGCAGGAAGCGCTCCTCGCCGATCCAGCGGCGCTCCTCGACCAGCTCCTTGTGCATCAGCGCGATCTGCCCGGCCGGCCCGCCGAAGGAGAGCAGGCCGATCTTTGCCCACAGCCGCGTCGCTTCGCGGAAGGTCGGCACGGCCGGGAGCTCAACCGGCTGCGCGGCGCCGTCTTTGGCAAGCACGGTCATGGCGCCTTGCCCCCGACCGGCCAGTTATGCGTCTCTTCGGTGGCGTCGCGGCACCAGCGGAAGAAGGCGTCGTAGAGGAGCATGCCGGCTTCGAGTTGTTCGAGATCGTCGCGGAACATGCGCGACAGGCCGAGCGAGGCGGCGAGGAACCCGGCCGCCTGCGGAACGAGATCGAGCCGCGCCGTGTCCGCCCCGCGCACGATCAGCGCCAGGCGATCGAGTGATTCGGTGCGCAGGCCAAGCTCCTCGATCATCGTGTCGAAGGTGCAGCGCTCGCCGCGATGGCTCCAGAACACGCCTTCGATATCGAAGGGAACCGCGGCGAAGCGATCGGCCACCAGCGGCACCTCGGCCGGGTCGACGAACAGGAACACCGCATCGGGATCGACGAAGCGGCGGATCAGCCATGGGCAGGCGATGCGGTCGACCTTCGGCCGGGAACGGGTGACCCATACCGTGCGGCCCTTCTCGTCGCGGGGCGGAATCGCGCTGGCCGCGACCAATGGCGCCGCGGCGGCGGCCCATGCCTCGAAGCCGCCTTCGAGCGATTCCGCCGGAATGCCTTCGTGGCGCAGCCATGCGGCGACGCCTTGCGAGAGCTTCTGCCCCCTCTGGCAGACGACGACGACTTTTGATCCGGCGAATTCGGCCGCCCAGGCCGAGACGGTTCTGAAATCGCGCCGGCGGGAAGCCGGCAGCAGGCGCGGATCGGCTTGAAAGTCGTCATCGATGCGCACGTCGATGAGAACCGGCGCATCCGGCAGGCCGACAAGACGGATAAGTTGCGGAACGGTAATTGCGGTAGTTGACGGCATGGCGTCCACCTCCTGAACGAAGAGAGTTTGGACGCGATCGTTGGGCTGACGCCTCACGGGGTCGTCGCGGGGAACCCCTTGCCAGGATGCTGGAATGATCCCCGCCGATTGTCAAGGAAAGAGCTGCCAAGCTCGTCACCGTCACAGCGATGCCGTGATGCCGCCGTCGACATAGAGGACATGGCCGTTGACAAAGCTTGACGCATCCGATGCCAGGAAGACCGCCGCCCCGATCAGTTCCTCGACCTCTGCCCAGCGGCCGGCAGGCGTGCGTTTCTCCAGCCAGGCGGTGAAGTTGGCGTCGGCGACCAGGGCGGCATTGAGTTCGGTGTTGAAATAGCCTGGGCCGATCGCATTGACCTGCAGGCCATATCGCGCCCAGTCGGTCGCCATGCCCTTGGTCAGCATCTTCACCGCACCCTTGGTCGCCGTATAGGGCGCGATGCTGGTGCGTGCCAGCTCGCTCTGCACAGAGGCGATGTTGACGATTTTGCCGTGTCGGCGCGGGATCATGCGGCGTGCCACGGCCTGGCCGACGTGGAACACGCTGTCGATATTGGTCGCCTTGAGCCTTTCCCAGGCGTCCAGCGGAAATTCCTCGAGCGGCGCGCGAAACTGCGTGCCGGCATTGTTGAAGAGGATCTCGATCGGACCGATCTCGCTCTCGATGGCATCGACCGCTGCCGCCACGGCGGCCGCGTCGGTCACGTCGAAGGCCCGAGCGTGAACCTTATGGCCTTCGGCGGCCAGCCTTGCCCGCGCCTCCTCCAGCACGCTTTCGTTGCGCGCGTTGAGCACCAGCTCCGCGCCGGCTTCCGCCAGACCGCGGGCGATCGCGAAGCCTATCCCCTTCGAGGATCCGGTTATCAGCGCGAGCCGGCCGGAAAGGTCGAAGCGCTTGATGGCAGTTTCCCTCATCGTCACGTGCATCACCCCGGAAAGATCGTGAAGCCGCCGTCCACGCGGATCACCTGGCCGTTGATGAAGCGGGCGCGCGATCCGGCAAGGAAGGCGACAGCCTCGGCAATCTCTTCGGGCTCGGCATAGCGGTTCAGGGAACGCTTCGACGAATCCATCCTGGCCGGATCGACGACGCGCGTCGCCTGGAACCGGGCGGTTTTCGTCGCCCCGGGGCTGACTGCATTGACCCGCACGCCCTCGTCGATCAACTCCTTGGCGAGGCAACGGGTATAGTGGACGACGGCAGCCTTGAGCGTCGAATAGACGACCTCCGGCGAGCAGCCGAGGTGAGCGGCCGCCGAGGCGATATTGATCACCGAACCTGACCCGCGCTTCACCATCGGCGGCACGAGAGCTTGGCAAACCAGCATGGTGCCGATCAGATTGTTTTCGGTAAGCACCTTTATGTCCTCGTAATCGATGTCGAGGGCATTGTTGGGGCTGGGCTTGGTTCCCTTGGCGCCGATGTCGCCGCCCGCGCAGTTGACGAGCACATGCACATCGCCGAGCTCCGCCTCGATCTTGCGCTTCATCTCGGCAACGGCGGCACGGTCGCCGATATTGCCGGTGACCGCGGTCACCCGAGTGCCGTGTCGTCCCAGGTGCCTTACCGATTCACCGAGGTCGGCGAACTCGCCATACTTCGCCGGTTGGGTCCAGTCCAGGTCGTGGATCGCGACGTCCGCCCCGAGTTCCGCCAGCCGGTCGGCCATGACGTGGCCGAGGCCGCGTCCGGAACCGGTGACGAAGGCGGTGACGCCGCTGAGTTCGCGAGTTGTCATGAGGGGTTCTCCAGAGTCATGAGGCCGAGCTCTTTCATGTTGGCGGCGCTGCGCCGGATCATGTCGAGCTCGTAGGTAACCAGGGCGCCGTCGTCCCCCCGCTCCCAGGGAGTGCGGAAATCGGCATCGTCGGGCAGGCGATTCTTTTGCGCGGCGGCAAGGCATGCGGCGAATTCGCGCGCGGTGTGCGGCGGATAGCCGTTCCACCAGTCGTCGAGCAGAAAGCGCACATGGCGCGCCTCGAGCGCACCCGGCTCGAGCACGGCGGTGAGTTCGTCGTGCAGATCGCCGAGCAGGGCCGCGAGGTCGTGCAAGGGCACGGCGCCGTCGCCGATGGCGCAGCGCACGAGCCGGTATCCTTCGCCCGTGAACTGGACGCGGTAGTCCTTCAGGTGGACATGTCGCACATAGGGCGCGATGCGGCGGGTGAAGTCGAGCGGCGCCTCGGCGACGGGAAACGTATTGCCGGTGTCGAACGTGATGCCGACCCCTCGCCCGCCCGTCTCGCAGAACGCCACCAGCTCGGCGCTGGCGAAATCCTGATGGTTCTCGATCGCGAGCACACGGTCTTCGGCTTCGGCCCGCGGTCCCCAATGCTGAAGCGCCGACCTGATCGAGGCGTTGAGCTCGCCCCATTTGTCGCCCCAGGCATTGCGATCGCCGCACAGAACCGGTGTCAAGCCGAGCCGGATGGTCTTCGCGCCGAGCGCACGGGCGGAACGGAAGGCGCTCTCCAGCGGCCCCATCATGTTGAGCCCGGCGCTGATGACAGGCGTCATCCCAAGCCCTTCGAGCCGCTCCTTCAGGGCGGCCAGCCCGGAATCGGACATTTCCGCCAGCCACGGATCGTAGATCTCGAGCGTGCGTGCGCCGAGCTCTTCGGCGAGCGCAATGAAGCCTCCGAGCCCCGCGCCCTTGGGGTTGGCGCGCGGCGTGCCACGGCCCTGCAGCCCAAGATGATAGGTAAGTCCATACGGGTTCAAACCAACGCGCAGCATCAGGCCAGCCGATCGAACGAGGGGAGATGGGGAACCTGCATCAGCGCAGGCCCGCATCGACGGTGATGGATTGCTTGGTGATCATGCGGCTGTCGTCGGCGGCGAGAAAAAGCGCCGTGCGGGCGATCTCGTCGGCCAGCAGAACCCGCCTGATCAACTGGCGCCCGACCATCTGATCGACGGACTCCTGCGTCGTGTACCAAAGGCGGCGCTGCCGCTCGGTGATCACCGCGCCCGGCTCGATGGCGTTGACGCGGATATTGTCGGGACCGAAGGCGCGGGCCAACGACCGGGTCATGCCGATGATAGCGGCCTTGGCCGTGGCATAGGCGGTCATCTGGTCGGCGCCGAAGCGCCAGGAGGTCGAGGAAAGGTTGATGATGGAGCCGAAGCCTAGAGACTTCATCTGCGGATGGACCGCCTGGGCGGCGAAGAATTGATGCTTCAGATTGACGTTCTGGGCATGATCCCAGTAGTCCGGCGTCACTTCGGCGACTGCGTGGCGGTCATCATTGGCGGCGTTGTTCACCAGGACAGCAACCGGCCCGGCCTGTTCCCGCACAGTCTCGATCGCTGCGCGCAGGGCCTCGATGTCGGTCACATCGCAAGGCAGGAACAGCGGCGCATGGCGCGTGGTGCCCGCAAGCTCGGCCGTCAGTTCCCGGCCGGCCGCTTCCTGAATGTCGAGAAAGGCCACACGCGCCGCGTTGGCCGCGAAGGCGCGAACCATTTCGGCGCCGATCCCGGAGGCTCCTCCGGTGATCAGCACGACACGGTCTGCGAGGCTTGGATAGGTGGCGAATGTCAAAGGCTGAGCTTTCAAAGAAGGGATTGGGTCGTCGGATCGAAGAGGCAAGCCCGCGCCATGTCGATGCCGAGGGTCATTGTCTCGCCCATGCGCGGCGCGCTGTCCGGGTCGAAACGGCCGGTGACTTCGAGATCGCCGAAGCGAAGCACCGCGAGGGTCTCGGCGCCCGTGGGCTCGACCAGCTCGACGGGGGCCTTCACCGCCGCAATGGCACGCTTGCGGTGCTTCAAGTCGTCCGAAAAGCGGTAGATATGTTCCGGCCGCACGCCAAGCACCACGTTCCTCGGCGCGCCGGCCGGCACCGGCTGGGCAAGTTCCAACGCTGCCGTGCCGCCATCCGCGGTCCGAACGGTAACGCAAGGCCGGCCCGCCCCTTCGCCGAGCTCGGCGGGAATGAAATTCATCGCCGGCGAGCCCATGAAGCCCGCGACGAACATGTTGGCGGGGCGGCTGTAGATCATCTGCGCGGCGTCGAACTGCTGCACCGACCCCTGATGCATGACGGCAATGCGCGAAGCGAGCGTCATCGCCTCCACCTGGTCGTGGGTGACATAGACCGTGGTCTTGCCGACACGGTTGTGCAACTTCTTGATCTCGGTGCGCATGTCGACGCGCAGCTTGGCATCTAGGTTGGAAAGCGGCTCGTCGAACAGGAAAAGCTTCGGGTCCCGCACCAGCGCCCGGCCCATGGCGACCCGCTGGCGCTGACCGCCGGAGAGTTGCCCGGGCTTGCGGCCAAGCAGCGCCTCGATCTGCAGCAGCGCCGCGACGTGCTTGACGGCCTCGGCCTGATCGGCCTTCGGCACGCCGCGGCTCTCCATGCCGAAAGTGATGTTCTGGCGCACGGTCATGGTCGGGTAGAGCGCATAGGACTGGAACACCATGGCGATGTCGCGGTCCTTTGGCGGCACGGAATTGACGAGCCGGTTGCCGATACGGATTTCGCCCGACGTCACGCTTTCAAGCCCGGCGATCATGGCAAGCAGGGTGGACTTGCCGCAACCGGAAGGTCCGACCAGAGCGATGAACTCTCCCGGCTGCGCTTCGAGGTTGATGCCCTTCAGCACGTCCACGGCGCCGTAGCTCTTGTAGAGATTGCGAATGGTCAGGGCGGATAGGGATTGGCTCGTCATTTGATGGCGCCCTGTGTCAGACCGCGAACGAAGTATTTGCCGCCAAAGAGATAGATCAGGAGCGGCGGCAGCGCGCCGATCAGCACGGCGGCACTCATCACGTCGTAGCTGCGGGCGGTCGTGCCGCTTGCCGTCAGCGCGACGAGCGCGGCGGTGATCGGCTGCGCCTGGCCGGACGTGAAGACCACGCCGAACAGATATTCGTTCCAGATGCCGGTGAACTGCCAGATGACGGTCACGATCAGGATGGGCGGCGAAAGCGGTATTACGATCTTCCAGAAAATCCGCCAGAAGCCGGCACCGTCGATACGCGCCGCTTTGATCAGGTCGTCGGGGATGCCGACATAGTAGTTGCGGCAGAACAGGGTGGTGAAGGAAATGCCCTGGACGACATGCACCAGGATCAGGCCGTAGGTCGAGTTGGTCAGGCCGAGCTTTCCAAGCACGAATGCCCAGGGCATCAGCGCGATCTGCCCCGGCATGAAGACACCGAGCAGCATTGAGGTGAACAGGATTTCGGAGCCCTTGAAGCGCCACTTGGACAACACGTAGCCATTTACGGCGCCGAGCAGCGTGGAAATGATCGTCGCCGGAATGGTCATCCACAGCGAGTTCAGGAAATTCCGTTGCATCCCCTGGCAGGTGCCGGCGATGCAATAAGTGCTCCAGGCCTGCGCCCATGCCTCCAGCCGGAAGGTTTTTGGCAGCGAGATGAGCCCGTCGCGCGCGATCTCCGCCTGCTCGCGGAAGGAATTGAAGACGACCACGAGCAGCGGGATCAGATAGATCGCGGCAAAGATCGTGAGCAGGCCGTAGATCGCGAACCGGCCCCAGAAGTGCCTGCGGCTGGCGGCGGCCGCCTCCAGGTCGACGGAGGGAGCGGCGGCCAGTTCAGCCATTTCCCGCCTCCGCTCGGCGGCGCCACACCACCCACAGCGAATAGGGCACCAGCACCACGGCAAGCGCGGCCAGCATCATGACCGCGGCGGCCGCGCCCTCGCCGATCTCGCCACGCTGGAACATCAGATCGTAGACGTAGATGGCGGGGAAGGTGGTCGAGATGCCCGGCCCGCCGCGCGTCAGGGCGGCGACGAGGTCGAAGGTCTTGATGGCGAACTGGATCTGGATGACGGCGACCGCGAGGAAGATCGGCGCGATGGTAGGCAGGATGACCTTTCTGTAGGTCCGGAAGACCGACGCGCCGTCGATCTGCGCCGCCTTGACGAGATCCGGATCGACCGAACGCAGGCCGGCCAGGAAGAGCGCCATGGCGAAACCGGAAGACTGCCAGATGCCGGTGATAATCACCGCATAGATGGCGTGGTTGCGATCGCTGGTGAGCGCGAAGCTGAAATCGCTCCAGCCCAACTCGCGCACCAGCGCCTGGATGCCGTCGGCCGGATTGTAGAGCCAGCTCCAGACGGTACCGGTGACGATGAAGGAAACCGCCAGCGGGTAGAGGAAAATCGTCCGCCACACCGCCTCGCCGCGCACGCGCTGGTCGATCAGGATGGCCAGCAGCAGCCCGACCGCCATGGAGCCGACGATATAGAAACCGCTGAACAGGAAAAGGTTCGTGTAGGCGATGTTCCAACGCCGGTTGGACCAGAGCGATATGTAGTTGTCGAGGCCGGCAAAACCGTAGCTCGGCAACAGCGTCGAATCGGACAACGACAGATAGAGCGTCCAGGCCGTGAAGACGAAGACGTAGACGAAGCTCGCCGCCAGCGAAGGGGCGAGCACGAGGATCGGCACGATCGATCCCAGACGATCCCGCCAGGGGCGGGCGCGCGCGGCTATCGGAACGGAAAGGTCGTGGATGGACATTGTGCTTCCTGTCGGCCGGGGGGGGGGGGGGGGGGGGGGGGGGGGCGGGGGGGGGGGGGGGGGGGGGGGGGG
>NZ_JBZEGV010000026.1:0-88259 GCF_058312955.1 Mesorhizobium sp. LEGMi-168a | reverse complement strand
AAGAAACTGGTCCGCCGCAGCCCCATCCAACCCCGACCAGATGGCGCCGCGGCGGACACAAACTCAGGGGGAAAACTGTAACCCATGTATCCGGTTCAAAGTGTTACCCATCTATCGGCTGGACACCTGTCGCCGCCGGTTTCGCCAATCGCCAACGCTGAAGGAAGCGCGCCGAGGTTGCGGCTGCCTCTTTCTCCCCGTTTACGGGGAGAAATGCCCGGCAGGGCAATGAGGGGCGGCGCCAAGATCGACGATTGGCCCCTCGTGGCCTCGTTGTGTCGAGCACTTGCCGCGGGGTGGCCTGCCGCCTTGCCTCAACCAAAAGCGATGAGCAGATCCTTCGCATCGATCTGATCGCCGGCCTTGACCAGCACTTCGGCGACTACGCCGTCGCGCTCGGCATGGAGTGCGGTCTCCATCTTCATCGCCTCGATCGAGAGCAGCACGTCGCCCGCCTTGACCGCCTGGCCGGCGGCGACGGCAAGGGCCGACACCACGCCCGGCATCGGCGCGCCGATATGCGCTTCATTGCCCGGCTCCGCTTTGCGCCGCGCCTTGGCGGCCGAGGCGCCATGGGCGCGGTCCGGCACCTTCACGCGGCGCGGCTGGCCGTTGAGCTCGAAGAAGACGGTGACCATGCCCTTTTCGTCGACATCGCCGAACGCCTGGCAGCGCACGACCAAGGTCTTGCCCTTCTCGATGTCGACGAAGATCTCGTCTTCCGACTTCATGCCGTAAAAATAGGTCGGCGTCGGCAGCACGCTGACTGGTCCGTACGTTTCCTGCGCGGCGGCAAAGTCGGTGAAGACCTTCGGATACATCAGCCAGGAAGCGAATTCGAATTCGCTGAGCTTGCGTTCGAGCTTCTGCTCGATCTCCTTGCGGCTGGCCTTGAGGTTCGCTGGCTTGAGCAGCGAGCCCGGCCTGACCGTGATCGGCTTTTCGCCCTTCAGCGCCTTCTTCTGCAGCGCTTGCGGCCAGCCGCCGGGCGACTGGCCGAGATCGCCGCGCAGCATCGAGACGACCGAATCCGGGAAGGCTATGTCCTTCGCCGGATTCTCGACATCGGCGACGGCGAGGTCCTGGCTGATCATCATCAGCGCCATGTCGCCGACCACTTTCGACGACGGCGTCACCTTGACGATGTCGCCGAACATCAAATTGACGTCGTGATAGGCCTGCGCCACCTCGTGCCAGCGTGTTTCGAGGCCGAGCGAGCGCGCCTGTTCCTTGAGATTGGTGAACTGGCCGCCCGGCATTTCGTGCAGATAGACTTCCGAGGCCGGCCCCTTGAGGTCGCTTTCGAAGGCGGCGTACTGGTTGCGCACCGCTTCCCAGTAGAAGGAGATGTGACGGATCCACTGCGGGTCGAGGCCGGGATCGCGCTCGGTGCCCTTCAGCGCCTCGACGATCGAGCCCAGGCAGGGCTGCGAGGTGTTGCCGGAGAAGGAATCCATCGCCGCGTCGATGGCGTCGACGCCGCTCTCGACCGCCGCCAGCACCGTCGCCGCCGACAGGCCGGAGGTGTCGTGCGTGTGGAAATGGATGGGCAGATCGGTCTCTTCGCGCAGCACCTTGAACAGCACCCGCGCCGCACTGGGCTTCAGGAGGCCCGCCATGTCCTTGACGGCAATGATATGCGCGCCGGCCGCTTCCAGCTCCTTGGTCAGCCCGACATAGTATTTGAGGTCGTATTTGGCGCGCGCCGGGTCGAGGATATCGCCGGTGTAGCACATCGCCGCTTCGATCAGCTTGCCCTCGGCGCCCACCGCGTCCATGGCGACGCGCATGTTCTCGACCCAGTTCAGGCAGTCGAAGACGCGGAACAGGTCGACGCCGCCGGCGGCCGCCTGCTTGACGAAATGCTGCACGACATTGTCGGGATAGTTGGTGTAGCCGACGCCGTTGGCGCCGCGCAGCAGCATCTGCAGCAAAAGGTTGGGCGCTGCTTCACGCACTCTGCTCAGCCGTTCCCACGGATCCTCGGTCAGGAAGCGCATGGCGACGTCGAAGGTCGCGCCGCCCCAGCATTCCAGCGAGAGCAGTTGCGGCAGCGCCCGCGCATAGGCGCCGGCGATGCCGGCGATGTCGTAGGTGCGCATGCGGGTGGCAAGCAGCGACTGGTGGCCGTCGCGCATCGTCGTGTCGGTGACCAGCACCTGGGCCTGATCGCGCATCCAGACCGCGAACTTCTCCGGTCCAAGCGCATCGAGCCGCTGCTTGCTGCCATCCGGCACCTTGCCGTTGAGATAGGGCACGACGGGTGCCGCGGCATCGGCCTTGGGCACCGGCCGTCCGCGCGTCTCCGGATGGCCGTTGACGCTGACATCGGCCAGATAGTTGAGCAGCTTGGTGGCGCGGTCCTGCCGCTTCACTTGCTGGAACAGTTCCGGCGTCGTGTCGATGAACTTGGTGGTGTAGGAATTGTCGGCGAAGCTCGGGTGATTGATGATCGCTTCGAGGAAGGTGAGGTTCGTCGCCACCCCGCGGATGCGGAATTCGCGCAGCGCCCGGTTCATGCGGGCGATCGTCTCGGCCGGGGTCGGCGCCCAGGCCGTCACCTTTTCCAGCAGCGGATCGTAGAAGCGGGTGATGACAGCGCCCGAATAGGCGGTGCCGCCGTCGAGGCGGATGCCGAAGCCGGTGGCGCCGCGATAGGCAGTGATGCGGCCATAATCCGGAATGAAATTGTGCTCCGGATCCTCGGTGGTAATGCGGCACTGCAGCGCGTGGCCGTTGAGCTTGATGTCCTTCTGCATCGGCACGCCCGATTCCGGCGTGCCGATGACGAAGCCGTCGAGGATGTGTATCTGCGCCTTCACGATATCGATGCCGGTCACCATCTCGGTGACGGTGTGCTCGACCTGGATGCGCGGATTGACCTCGATGAAGTAGAATTTGCCGGTGTCGGCGTCCTGCAGGAACTCGACGGTGCCGGCGCCGATATAGCTGGTTTCGCGCGCGATCTTCAGCGCATAGCCGCAAAGCTCCTGGCGCAGTTCCTCGCTGAGATAGGGCGCCGGCGCGCGTTCGACGACCTTCTGGTTGCGGCGCTGGATCGAGCAGTCGCGCTCGAACAGATGCACGGCATTGCCGTGTGTGTCGCCGAGCACCTGCACCTCGACATGGCGCGCGCGCTCGATCAGCTTTTCGAGATAGACCTCGTCCTTGCCGAAGGCGGCCTTGGCCTCGCGCTTGCCTTCCATCACCTCGCGGGCGAGATCGGCTTCCGCGCGGATGGCACGCATGCCGCGGCCGCCGCCGCCCCACGAGGCCTTCAACATCACCGGATAGCCGATTTGGGCGGCGAGCTTCTTCACCTCCTCCAGGTCGTCGGGCAGCGGATCGGTGGCCGGCACGACCGGCACGCCGACCTCGATCGCCAGGTTGCGCGCCGCGACCTTGTTGCCGAGCCGGCGCATCGTCTCCGGCTTCGGCCCGATGAAGGTGATGCCGGCGGCGGCGCAGGCCTCGGCGAATTCCGGGCTTTCCGACAGCAAGCCGTAGCCGGGATGGATGGCATCGGCGCCCGACAATCTGGCGACACGGATCACCTCGTCGATCGAAAGATAGCTTTCGATCGGGCCCATATCCTTGGCCAGATGCGGACCGCGACCGACCTGATAGCTTTCGTCGGCCTTGAAGCGATGCAGCGAATATTTGTCCTCTTCGGCCCAGATCGCCACGGTTTTGAGACCCAGCTCGTTGGCCGCGCGAAAGACGCGGATGGCGATTTCGGACCGGTTGGCGACGAGGATCTTCGTGATTGCCAAGGACTGGGCTCCAGCAGCGGAAGGTGAGATGAGGCGCAATGATTAGCGTGAAAATGCTGCAGCGCAAACAAAATCGCGCGACACCTAAAACGATTTAAATCACCTGTTTGCGCCAAAGCGCCGCTATCGTTCCGCCTGATGGTTCAAGGAGCGGGTTGCAGCCGTTCTTGCGAGGGCCGGCGCGGTCGAAGCGACGGAGAAGCATCCGCCAAAGAAAATGCCCGGCGCTGAGCGCCGGGCATCTCGAAAAGTCGGCTTCTGTTTTGCCGGCTTATTTCTCGAAATAGCCGTACTTGCCGTCCTCGCCCTTCTTCCACTCGTAGATGACATAGTCCGGACGGGTGATGTCACCCTTGGAGTCGTAGCCGATCTCGCCAATAACCGTCTTCCACGGACCGCCGGACTTGATCGTCTCGGCAACCTTCTGCGCATCGTCGGCCGAGCCGACCTTGGCGATCGCCTGGGAGATGATCTGGATGGCGGCATAGGAGTAGAGCGTGTAGGCTTCCGGCTCGAAGCCGGCAGCGCGGAACTTCTCCACCACTTCCTTGGCGTCCGGGTTCTTGCGCGGATCCGGAGCGAAGGTGTTGAGCGTGCCGGCAACGGCGTCGCCGGCGATCGAGGCCAGTTCGTTGGAGACGATGCCGTCACCCGAGAACATCGGCGCCTTCAGGCCCTGGTCGGCCGTCTGACGGATGATCAGGCCGGCTTCGGTGTGCAGACCGCCCCAATAGATCAGGGTGACGCCGTTTTCCTTCATCTTGGCGATGAGGGCCGAGAAGTCCTTGTCGCCGACATTCACGCCTTCATACATCACTTCCGTGATGCCGTTGGCGTTGAGGTTCTTCTTGGTCTCGTCGGCGAGGCCCTGGCCATAAGGCGTCTTGTCGTGGATGATGGCGATCTTGGCGTCCTTGAAGTTCTTGGCGATGTAGTCGCCGGCCACCTTGCCCTGCTGGTCGTCGCGACCGCAGGTGCGGAAGGTGTTCCACAGGCCGCGCTCGGTGAGCTTCGGATTGGTTGCCGACGGCGTCATGACGAGGATGCCGTTCTCGGCATAGACTTCCGACGCGGGAATGGTCACGCCCGAGTTGAAGTGGCCGTCGACGTACTTGATGCCGTCAGCGACGAACTTGTTGGCGACCGAGATGCCCTGTTTGGGATCGGAGACGTCATCGCCGATCTCGAGCTTGAGCTGCTGGCCATTGACGCCGCCCGCCGCGTTGATGTCGGCGACCGCCTGCTCAGCGCCCTTCTGCAGCTGCGCGCCGAAAGCGGCGTTCGGGCCGGTGATCGGACCGGCGACGCCAATCAGAAGGTCCGCAGCCCACGCGCTGCCGCTGAACGCGATGAACGCGGTCAGCGCCACGGCGGACAAGAGTGATTTTTTCATTGAAACGCTCCCATTTACGGAGTGGGCGTGGATGATACTTTCATGCGATGCCCACCCTTATCGCAGAAAGCATAGAATGCCGATTTTCAGGCACTTGTCACGCCGATTCATCCCCGAGACGGCGTTAATCATGAACGTCAGCCCTTCGGCTTCCAGCTCAATAAGGAAGCTCTTTCGTAGAGCCAGTTATACTGTGTGACCATCTGGTTGGTGCGCGTGAATTGATAGCCGAGAAAGCCCAGTATCATCAGTACGATGGTGTCGACGATATAGTAATGCAGCGAGAACATCGTGCCCCCGAACAAGGCATGGTGGATGAACCTGATGCCGATGCCGAGCCCGAGCATGTAGAGGAACAGCCGGAAATGGCTGCTCCAGGTCTGCGCCGCCGCCTTGCCGGTCATCCATGCCGCCCAGCCGCCGAGCAGGCAGGTGACGAACAGGAACTGCCAGATCGAGGCTTCTTCGTAGAGAACGCCTTGCATGATTGATGTCTCCCGACCTTAGTGATGGCCGCCTTCGAGATAGGCGGCGCGCACTTCCGGATTGGCGAGCAGCTCCTTACCGGTGCCGCTCATCGTCACATTGCCGTTGACCATGACGTAGCCGCGATTGGCGAGCTTGAGCGCGCCGAAGGCGTTCTGCTCGACCAGGAACACGGTCAGCCCCTGCGACCTGTTGAGTTCGCGGATGGCGTCGAAGATCTGCCTGACGATCAGCGGCGCCAGACCAAGCGACGGCTCGTCGAGCAGGAGCAGCCTCGGCCGGGCCATCAGCGCGCGCCCGATCGACAACATCTGCTGCTCGCCGCCCGACAGCGTTCCGCCGCGCTGGTTGATGCGCTCCTTCAGCCGCGGGAACAGCGCGAACACCTTCTCGGCGTCCTCGTCAAAATGCTTGAGGTTGTCGATGCTGGCGCCCATCTGCAGGTTTTCCATCACCGTCATGCGCGGGAAGATGCGGCGTCCTTCCGGCGACTGGGCGATGCGCAGCCGCGCTATCTCGTGCGTCGGCATCTGGGTGATGTTGGTGCCGGCGAAGGTGATGGAGCCCGCGCGGGCGCGCGGCGCGCCGAAGATGGTCATCATCAGCGTCGATTTGCCGGCGCCGTTGGCGCCGATCAGCGCCACGATCTCACCCTGGTTGACGCTGACGTCGACGCCGTTCAGCGCCCGGATGTTGCCGTAGTAGGTCTGCACGCCCTTGATATCGAGCAGCGTTGTGCCGGCCATTATTTACGCCCTCCACGCTTGCCCGATGCAGGCTTGGCCGCCGTGCCCTTGTCCTTCGAAGCACTGTCGGCTTTCGCCGCCGGAGCCTTCGCTGCCGTTTTCTTCGGCGCTGCTTTCGCAGTGCTCCGCTTCGCGGCCGGCTTGGCTGCTTCAGCGGACTTGCTGGCGACCGAGGCGGCGCGCGCATCGACCTGTGCCGCCTTCGAGGCGCCCTTCGACACCGTGACGCGCTCGCCTTCGTCCGCGTGTTCGACAGTATCGGAAACCGGTCCGGCCATCATCGAAGCGGAATTGCCCGGGCCATGCGCGGAGTCGGGGCCGGTATCGAGCTGTTCGATGACGTCCTCGTCGCCGACTTCGGTGAGCACTTCTTCGACCTGCTCGTCGTCGACGCCGAGATAGGCGGCGATGACGCGCGGGTCGGTCCTGACCGACTGCGGATTGCCGTCGGAAATCTTGCGACCATATTCGAGCACGACGACATGGTCGGAGATCTGCATGACCACCGACATGTCGTGCTCGATGAGCAGAATCGAAGTGCCGGTGTTGTCCTTGATGTCCATCAGGATCTCGTTGAGCGCGGCCGATTCCTTTGGGTTGAGGCCGGCGGCCGGCTCGTCGAGGCAAAGCAGCTCGGGTCCGGTGCACATGGCGCGCGCGATCTCCAGCCGCCGCTGCGCGCCATAGGGCAGGTCGCCGGCCGGATCATCGGCGCGCTCGACGAGATTGGCCTTCTCCAGCCAGTGCCTGGCGAGCTCGATCGATTCGGCCGAGGCCTGGCGATAGCTCGGGAAGCCGAACAGGCCCAGGAAGGTGTAGCCCGAGGCCTTCATCAGCTTGTTGTGCTGCGCGACCAACAGGTTCTCGAGCAACGTCATGCCCGAGAACAGGCGGATGTTCTGGAAGGTGCGCGCCACGTTGGCGCGCGCCGGAATCTCGTGGTTGGGCAAGCGCTCGAGCAGATAGGTCGAGCCGTCACGTTTGTTGAGCGTGATCATGCCCTCGGTAGGCTTGTAGAAGCCGGTGATGCAGTTGAACACCGTCGTCTTGCCGGCGCCGTTCGGCCCGATCAGCGCGGTGATCTCGCCGCGCCTTGCCTGGAAGGACAGGTCGCCGATGGCGACCAGACCGCCGAACTTCATCGACAGGTGCTCGACCTGCAGGATGAAGTCGCTCTGGGAAGCTTGCACGTCCATCAGCCGTGGCCCTCCTTTGTGAAGGAGCCCGAGACCGCTTTTCGTTCCCTCAGGAAGGCCGTCGGCTCGCGGCTGCCGACGAAGCCGCGCGGCTTCCACAGCATGACGATGACCATGGCCATGCCGAACAGAAGCATGCGGTAGAGTTCCGGGGTGAAGTCGGGGCCGAACACGGCCTTGAGGAAACCGAGCTCGCGCAGGATTTCGGTACCGCCGATCATCACCAGCGCTGCCACCGCGATGCCGCCGAGCGAGCCCATGCCGCCGAGCACCACGATCGCCAGGATGATCGCCGATTCCAGGAAGACGAAGGATTCGGGACTGACGAAGCCTTGCCGGGCGGCGAAGAACGAGCCTGCGAAGCCGCCGAACATCGCGCCGGTGGCGAACGCCGTGAGCTTGGTGGTGGTGGTGTTGATGCCGAGCGAGCGGCAGGCGATCTCGTCCTCGCGCAGCGCTTCCCAGGCCCGGCCTACCGGCAGGCGGCGAAGCCTGATGGTGACGAAGGCGGTGAGGAAGCAGAGCCCCAGGATCAGGTAGTAGAGGAAGATTTTGTAGTAGGCGCCCGACTGGGCGATGTGCAGCACCTTGGCGATGTAATTCGGGTCCGAGACGTTGAACGACATCAGCCCGAAGAAGGAAACTTTCGGAATGCCGGAAACGCCGGCCGAGCCGTTGGTCACCTCGCGCCAGTTGATGATCACGAGACGGATGATCTCGCCGAAGGCGAGCGTCACGATCGCCAGATAGTCGCCGCGCAGCCTCAGCACTGGGAAGCCGAGCATGACGCCCCAGAAGGCGGCCATGCAGCCTGCGGCCGGCAGCAGGATCCAGAACGACAGGCCGAAATGCGTGCCGAGCAACGCATAGGCATAGGCGCCGACGGCGTAGAAGGCGACGTAACCGAGATCGAGCAGGCCGGCCAGCCCGACGACGATGTTGAGGCCCCAAGCCAGCATCACATAGATCAGGATCTGGATGCCGAAATTGTCGACCCATTTCAGCGAGCCCTGAAAGCCGAACGCCAGGACGATCGCGACCGGGTATAGGAGCAGCACGGTGGCGCCGATCTTGTTGAAGTTTCGCCGCACGAAGCCCGGCTCCGCCGCGACCGCGGGCGCCTTGGCCTTTTCAGCCTTTGACCGTTCCATCGCCGGCTGCGCGTAACCGACATAGAGGAAGCGGCCGACGGCGGTGGCGATGACTACCAGGGCAAGCAGGCCCCAGCGCTGCACCACGATCAGCTCGTTGTTGATGTTCTGGTCGGTCCTGAGACCGATGAACAGCACGAACAGGCCGAGCGCGATCGCACCGGCATAGAACGCTTCGCGGAAAGCGCGTTGGATGGGAGTAGCGACGACGTCGCGCTCCGGAGATACGGTGACGGCCATCAGGATCAGACCTTTTCGACTTCAGGCCGGCCCAGGATGCCGGAGGGCAGGAAGATGAGCACGATCGCCAGGATCGAGAAGGCGGCAACGTCCTTGTAGTCGATCGAGAAATAGGCCGACCACATGCTCTCGATGAAGCCGATCAGCAGCCCGCCGAGCACTGCGCCCGGCAGCGAGCCGATGCCGCCGAGCACCGCCGCCGTGAAGGCCTTCACGCCCGGCACGAACCCGTCCGAAAACACCACCACGCCATAATACATCAGGAACAGCGTTCCCGCGACCGCGGCAAGGGCCGCACCCATGATGAAGGTGATCGATATAGTGCGATCGACGTCGACGCCTAGCAGCGCCGCCATCTTGCGGTCCTGCTCGCAGGCGCGCTGCGCCCGTCCCAGCGCCGTCCTGTTGACGAGATACCAGAAGATCGCCAGCAGCACGATGGTGACCAGCACGATGATGATCTGCTTCAACGAGATGCTGATGCCGTCGACCGTGTAGACTTGGCTGACCAGCGGCGGGATCGGCTTGTTGCGCGGGCCCTGCGTGACCTGCACGAAGTTGGACAGCGCGATCGACATGCCGATGGCGGTGATCAGCGGCGCCAGCCGGAACGATCCGCGCAGCGGCCTGTAGGCCACCTTCTCGATCGTCCAGTTGTAGAGGCTGGTGAGCAGCATGCCCACGATCATCATGATCAGGAGCGCCACCACCACAGGCACGGAATAGAACAGCGCGCCGAGGATCAGGAAAACGATGAGGGCCGTGAAGGCGCCGACCATGAAGATGTCGCCATGGGCGAAATTGATCATGCCGATGATGCCGTAGACCATCGTGTAGCCGATCGCGATCAGCCCATAGATAGATCCCAGCGTCAGCCCGTTGATAAGCTGCTGGACGAAGTACTGCATATTTATGCGGCTCCCCTGGAATGTCGCCCGTTTCCGGGTCGCACTCCTTTTCGTATTTCCCCTAGTCGTAAAGTTTCGAGACCGGATTGCAACGTGATTTTTCAATCGCCGGGCGTGGTTTGGAAGCACGCCGCCCGATTGCCCGTTTTCCCGCACCCGGCCCCTGGACTATCGCGGACCCTATCATTGGCACAACGCAATGTCTTTGACGATTCAGCCGTATCATGCGCATCGTTTCGAAGAAATCGCCGTCAAAATAAATTGATGAGAAGATTCTTTGCGCCGAGGAAGGCGGTCGTTTTGCGCGGAATGCCTTCCGCAAGGTGAGGCCGTGACGGTTATGTGACGATGAATCCGTGCGCGAACGGATCGCGATCGTCGATGAAGATGGTGTTGAGCCCGGTCATGCGCGCCCAGCCTCCGATCGAGGGGATGATCGCCGGCTTGCCGGCCACGCTGACTTCTTTTTCCACCCTGCCCTTGAACAGCGAGCCGATGATCGATTCATGGACAAAACTGTCGCCGGCCTTGAGCCTGCCCTTGGCGTGCAGCTGCGCCATGCGCGCCGAAGTGCCGGTGCCGCAAGGCGAGCGGTCGATCGCCTTGTCGCCATAGAATACGGCGTTGCGCGCATCGGCCTCGGCATGTTTCGGCTTGCCCGTCCACAGCATGTGCGACAGCCGGTTGATGCCGGGGTTTTCCGGGTGGACGAACGAGTATTTCTCGTTGAGCCGCTGGCGCACCACCGGGCTCCAGGCGATGAGGTCGCCGGCCGAATAATCGGCCATGTCGCGGTAGTTCGTCTGCGGCTCGACGATGGCGTAGAAATTGCCGCCATAGGCGACGTCGACGCTGATCTCGCCAAGCACGGGGCATTCGACGGTCAGCCCTTCGGCGTAGAGGAAGGACGGCACGTTGGTGATGCGCACCTCCTCGACATATTCGCCGACCTGTTTGTATTCGGCGATGACGAGGCCGGCCGGCGTGTCGAGCCTCAGCACGCCCGGGGTCTTCGGCTTCACCAGCCCATGCTCGATCGCCATCGTGACCGTGCCGATGGTGCCGTGGCCGCACATCGGCAGGCAGCCCGAGGTCTCGATGAACAGGATGGCGATGTCGCAGTCCTCGCGCGTCGGCGGATAGAGGATCGAGCCCGACATCACGTCATGGCCGCGTGGCTCGAACATCAGCCCGGTGCGGATCCAGTCATATTCTGCCAGGAAATGTGCGCGCCGCTCCATCATCGTCGAGCCCTCGAGCAGCGGCCCGCCGCCGGCCACCAGCCGCACCGGATTGCCGCAGGTGTGGCCATCGATGCAGAAGAATGATTTCTTGGCCATGATGCTCCTTAAAATATCACAATCCGGGGGGTGTCAGAACCGTTGCGGACGGAATGGAGTGAGATCGAGCGGCAGAGTCTGCCCGAGAACAAGATCGCGGATCAAGCGGCCGGTCGCCGCCGCCTGGGTCAGGCCGAGATGGCCATGGCCGAAAGCGTAGAAGATACCCGGCGCCCGCGCGGCGCCAATGACCGGCAGCGAATCCGGCAGCGACGGGCGAAAACCCATCCACTCGCGGCCGCCCGACGGATCGAGCCTCGGCAGGAAGCGTTTTGCCTTTTCCAGCATCGCCTTCGAGCGCTGGAAATTGGGCGGTCGCTCGATGCCGCCGAGCTCGACGGCGCCGCCGACGCGCAGGCCGGTTTCCAGCGGCGTGATGACGAAGCCATGACCGGAAAAGATCAGCTGCCGCTTCACGTCGAAGGCCGAGACCGGCAGCGTCGTGTTGTAGCCGCGTTCGGTCTCGAGCGGGATGCGGTCGCCGAGATTTCTGGCCAAGAGATGCGACCACGCGCCGGCCGCAATGACGAGCTGCTTCGCCTTCCGCGTCGTGCCGTCGGCAAGCGCGATCACAGCACCGTTGGCGCCGGCCTCGACGCGCTCCACCTCCGCGCGCTCGAAGCGAGCGCCGAGCTTCTCCGCGTAGGCCCAGACCGCCTTGCCGAGCAGCTTTGGATCGGCGACCGTCTTCCAGCCCGGCACGAAGGTGCCTTTGATGAAGCGAGGTGACAGGCCAGGCTGCAAGCTCGCCATCTCCTGGCCCTCGACATGACGGAAGCCGATGCCGAAGCGCTCACGCTCCGCCCAGCCCGGCAGCGAGGCGCGGAACTCCGCTTCGCTTTCGTAGAGTTCGAGCGAGCCGTCCTCGCGCAGCATCGGCCGCGTGCCGGAGCGATCGAGCAGGCCCATCCATTCCGCCTCGGCGAGCTTCATCATGCCGGCCTGAGCCGCGACGCTCGTTTCATAGTGCCTGGCGGCGCCGGCGCGCCAGAAGCGGATCAGCCAGGGCAGGAGTTTGGGCAGATAGGCTGGCGGAATGGCTAATGGACCCAACGGATCGGCAAGCCATTTCGGCAACTGCCTGATCATCCCCTTATGCGCCAGCGGCAGCACGTCGGAGAAGGCGAAGGCGGCGGCGTTGCCGGAGCTCGTCTCCTCGCAGATGCCGGTGCGGTCGAAAACGGTCACGCTGCGCCCCGCCTCGGCGAGGTATGCGGCAGCGCAGATGCCGATGATGCCGCCACCGACAATGGCGATGTCCTCCCCTTCTCCCCGTTCACGGGGTGCCCGCGGGGCGGATGAGGCGCGGGGCCCCTCGTCTGAAGATTTGGAATTTCCCTGCACGTCGGCGCTGCCCCTCATCTGGCTGCCGCCATCTTCTCCCCGTGAACAAGGAGAAGACAGCTGTCAAAACGCCGGCAGTTCCGGTCGCACGGCCAGCGCATCCTTGACGATCTTTTCCACCGCCTTGCGGCGCTCGCCCGACAGCGGCCGGCGCGGCATGCGAACGCGGTCATTGGTATCGATCGCCAGCACTTCGGCAAGCTTGATGTTTTGGACCAGATAGGTCGAGACATCGAGGTCGAGCAGCGGCCGGAACCAGCGGTAGATCTTCAGCGCTTCCTCGCGGCGGCCTTGCTTCATCAGCTGATAGATGGCGACCGTCTCGCGCGGGAAGGCGGTGACCAGGCCGGCCACCCAGCCGATCGCGCCGACCGACAGCGCCTCGAAGGCAAGGTTGTCGACGCCGGTGAAGAGGTCGTAGCGGTCGCCGAGCCGATTGATGATCTCGGTCGAGCGGCGGATGTCGTCGGAGGATTCCTTTATGGCGACGAAGCGCCTGTCCGATGCCAGCTCCTCCATCAGGTCGACGGTGACGTCGACGCGGTAGGCGAGCCGGTTGGAGTAGATCATGACCGGCAGATCGCCGGCTTCCGCGACGGCGCGCAGCGCCGCCACCGTCTCTTGCGGGTCGGTATGGTAGATCGGGCTCGGCACCACCATCAGGCCGCTGGCGCCTTCCTTGGCGGCGCGGCGCGCGATGCTCGCCGCCTCGCGCGTGCCGGGCTCGTTGATGGTCAAAAGCACCGGCTTCTTGCCGGCGACCTTCTGCGCTGTCTTCAGCACCTCGATCTTCTCGTCGGAGGACAGCATCGGCCCTTCGCCGAGCGAGCCGCAGACGATGATGCCGTCGCAGCCGGCCTCCATCTGCAAGCCAAAGCAGCGCTCCATCTCGGCATGGTCGAGGCGGTCGGCGGCGGTGAATTTGGTCGTGACTGCGGGGAAAACTCCGGCCCACATGGCGATCTCTCCATCTGATATATCAGCCATATATCTATTAAGAGTTGGCCTGTCAACGCTGAATCCGCTATGATATATAAAAAATATATCAGGAGCCGCCCATTGATATCCCCCTTGATATCCATCGAGACGAACGCGGCCTTCGAACCGGCGGCGACCAGAGCCTATCGCGCGCTGGAGCACATGATCGTCACGCTTGAGCTGGCGCCTTCGAGCTTCGTCACCGAAGGCGCGCTGATCGAGCGGCTGGGTCTCGGGCGCACTCCCGTGCGCGAGGCGATCCAGAGGCTGGCCTGGGAAGGTCTGTTGGACATCAGACCTCGCGCGGGCATCGCGGTCGCGCCGCTTCATGCCGGCGACTGGCTGCGCGTCATCGACGCCAGGCGCGGCGTCGAGGTGGTGCTTGCCCGCTCGGCCGCCCGCTTCGTCACCCGCGAAGCGGCCGACCTGTTTCACGAAGCTGCCCTTGCCATGCAGAAGGCGGTGATCTCCGGCAACGTGCTTGCCTTCATCCAGGCCGACAAGCAACTCGACGAGGCGCTGGCGATTGCCGCCGACAATCCGTTCGCGGCGCGCGTCGCGGCGCCCTTGCAGACGCACAGCCGCCGCTTCTGGTTCCGCTACAAGGCCGACACCGGGCTTGCCGAATCGGCCGAGCATCATGTCGCGCTGATCCGCTCGATCCTCGACGGCGACGAGGAAGCCGCCGCCAAGGATGCCAAGAAGCTGATGGCGCTACTGCGTGGCCACGCCGAGGTGGCGGCGACGCGCTGAGCGGATCGGTTCAGCCTTCGCTGAACTGCCCGTTATTTATCTACGCAATCCGGACGGAAAACCGTTACGCGCTTTTCCGCGAATTGCATTCAGCCGCCCGGCTGCCTGACCGCGGTGGTCAGCGTGTCTTCCCATCCGTCACCGGCCGCCAGTATGCAAGCTTGGCCCTTAACGTCGGTCATCAGGATGGTCCAGGTCCCTTTCGCCGACACAAACACCTCGAAGATCGCGACTTCCCCGGCCACGCCATAGCCGAGCCGCTTCTCCTCGAATGCCTCCGCCAGCCTTGCGACCAGATAGTCATGGCCGCCGCAGATGACTTGCGCCTGCGCGGGGAATGCCGACAGCGCCATCACGGCGCCGACAGCCGCCAGCTTGATCGATCGATACGAAAATATGCGTGCCATAGGGCACCTCCTTTGCCTTCGCATTCCGGCAAGGGAGGCACATTCGGCCGCCTCAGTGTGCCGGAACGCTCCAGGCCGGATTGGACGTCTTCATCGCGTCACTCCTTCTGGTTTCCGGTCTGTCGCAGGGAGATCAGGACTCCCTGGATTCGATATGGTGAAGTCCGGCCTCGTAAACAAGCGGGCGCAATGGAGGGCACCCAGGTTGGCTTTCGCTGGACACTCGGCTCGGCCAAGCCATTGGTGTTCAGGCACCCGGCAAGGCTGCCGTGATCGAAGGGCTGTCCCAACCTTCGCCGACGGAAAGAATACAACTCTGCCCCTTGGTGTCGGAGGCAAGCACGGTCCAGCTGCCCTGGTCGGACACAAAGATCTCGAGCACCACGTTCGGATTGATCAGGCCGCGCCCCGCTTCGCTTTCGTGGAACTTATCGCCGAGCGCCTTGATGATGTCGGCGCGTGGTGCGCATTGCGCGGCCGCATCGGCCTGACCGGTGCCGCCGGACGCCGCGGCAAGGACCATCGTCGCCATAAGAAATCGTGTCATCTGACACCTCCTCGCGCCAGACGAGAACCCCGGCTGCCACCGGCGCTGTTTGATTGGCCTGCACGCAGGGCAGGAATACAGCCTAAGGCGGATGGCCGCCTGTTGGTTCCATCACACAGCAGTGGAATTATTAGAATACGCGGATGCTCTCTGGACGTGATACGTCGAAAATCATGCACCTTAAGTTGCACGGCGCTTTGGCGGGCAACGTCACAGCATGCCAGCGATATGAACGAGGCGAAGGCCAAAATGGCCCTTCCATAGGCCCAAAAAGAAAGCGCGGCTTGCGCCGCGCTTTCTCAGGATTGATTTTGTTCGTTCAGTTCATCGTCGGGATGACGAACTCGGCGCCGTCCTTGATGCCTGCCGCGCGCCTGCAGCCGCAAAGCGGCGAGGACGCGCAAACCAAAAACCGTCCGGTCAGTTCATCGTCGGAATGACGAATTCCGCACCGTCCTTGATACCGGACGGCCAGCGCGAGGTGACCGTCTTGGTCTTGGTGTAGAAGCGGAACGCATCCGGGCCGTGCTGGTTGAGATCGCCGAAGGACGACGCCTTCCAGCCGCCGAAGGTGTAGTAGGCGATCGGCACCGGGATCGGCACGTTGACGCCGACCATGCCGACCTGGACGCGCGAGGCAAAGTCACGCGCGGCGTCGCCGTCGCGGGTGAAGATGGCGACGCCGTTGCCCATCTCGTGGTCGTTGGCAAGCTTGATCGCATCCTCGTAACGCGGCGCGCGCACCACCGAGAGCACCGGGCCAAAAATCTCTTCCTTGTAGATACGCATGTCGGCGGTCACGTTGTCGAACAGGCAGCCGCCCATGTAGTAGCCGTTCTCATAGCCCTGCATCTTGAAGCCGCGGCCGTCGACGACGAGCTTGGCGCCTTCCTTGACGCCGAGATCGACATAGCCCTTGACGCGCTCCAGCGCCTGAGCAGTGACCAGCGGGCCGAAATCGGCGGAAGAATCCGTCGACGGACCGACCTTCAGGCTTTCGACGCGCGGCACCAGCTTTTCCATCAGCCGGTTGGCGGTGTCGTTGCCGACCGGCACGGCCACCGAGATCGCCATGCAGCGCTCGCCTGCCGAACCGTAGCCTGCGCCGATCAGAGCATCGACCGTCTGGTCCATGTCGGCGTCGGGCATGATGATCATGTGGTTCTTGGCGCCGCCGAAGCACTGCACGCGCTTGCCGGAGGCGGTGCCACGCGAATAGATGTAGTGAGCGATCGGCGTCGAGCCGACGAAGCCGATTGCCTTGATGTCCGGATCGTCGAGGATCGCATCGACAACCTCCTTGTCGCCGTTGACGACGTTGAGGATGCCTGCCGGCAGACCGGCCTCGATGAACAGCTCGGCGATGCGGATCGGCACGCCCGGATCGCGCTCCGAAGGCTTCAGGATGAAGGCGTTGCCGCAGGCGATCGCCGGCGCGATCTTCCACAGCGGGATCATCGCCGGGAAGTTGAATGGCGTGATGCCGGCGACGACGCCGAGCGGCTGGCGCATCGAATAGACGTCGATGCCGGGGCCGGCGCCGTCGGTGAACTCGCCCTTCATCATGTGCGGGGCGCCGATGCAGACCTCGACCACTTCGAGGCCGCGCTGGATGTCGCCCTTGGCATCGGCAATCGTCTTGCCGTGCTCGCGCGCCAGTATGTCGGCCAGTTCGTCATAGTCACGCTGCACCAGTTCGAGGAACTTCATCAGCACGCGCACGCGGCGCTGTGGGTTGGTGGCGGCCCACTTGGGCTGCGCGGCCTTGGCGTTCTCGACCGCCGCGCGCAGTTCCTGCGCCGAGGCCAGCGCTACCGTGCCGCGCACGGAACCGTCCATCGGCTGCATGACGTCCTGCTTGCGGCCGCTGGTACCGGCGACACGCTCGCCTCCGATGAAATGACCGTATTCGATCATGGTTTCTCTCCCTGTTTGGTGATGGCGCATTGTCCGCCTTTGCGGCGGCGATGGCAACGCGAGCCAAAACGCAACCGTTGTGCGGAAAATAGACAGCGGCGATTGGGCGTGTATTAATTGCCGCAAATGGCACCCTGTCGTCAGGATCATCTAGGTTGAGTTTCTTCGCGCCCCCCTCTGTCCTGCCGGACATCTCCCCCACTTGGGGGGAGATTGCGCTCTCATATTTGCTTTCGCCAACCTTCAACGTTGAAAAGAAAGAGCCGGCGGCGAAACCGCTGATCTCCCCCCTTGTGGGGGAGATGTCCGGCAGGACAGAGGGGGGCGCGAAGGAACGCAACGTTGATAGTCACAGCGTGGACCATCCTCATGAACTGGGATGACGTCCGCATCTTCCTCGCCGTGGCGCGCGCCGGCCAGATCCTCGGCGCGGCGAAGCGCCTGGAGCTCAACCACGCTACCGTGTCGCGCCGTATCGCCGCCCTCGAGGACGCGCTGCACACAAAACTGTTTCGCCGGTTGACCACCGGCAGCGAACTGACGCCCGCCGGTGAGCGCTTCCTCGATATCGCCGAGCGCATGGAAAGTGACATGATCGCCGCTCGCTCGACGGTCGCCGGCGAAGGCGACGACGTCTCCGGCACGGTGCGCATCGGTGCACCCGACGGTTTTGGCGTCGCTTTCCTGGCCAAGCGGCTCGGCGAACTGACCGTGCTTCACCGCGAGTTGACCATCCAGCTGGTGCCGGTGCCGCGCTCCTTCTCGCTGTCCAGGCGCGAGGCCGACATCGCGATAACCGTCGAACGGCCGACCGAGGGGCGATTGGTGGCGGGAAAGCTGGTCGACTATACGCTCGGCCTATTCGCCTCCCGCGCCTATGCCGATACCAACGGCCTGCCCAGGACGGCGGCAGAGCTCGGCCGGCACGCGCTGATCGGCTATGTGCCCGACCTCATCGTCAGCCCCTCGCTCGACTATGCCGCCGAGTTCAGCCCGGACTGGCGCTCGAGCTTCGCCATCTCCTCGGCGCTCGGCCAGGCGGAAGCGGTGCGCTCCGGCGCCGGCATCGGCATCCTGCACACCTTCGTTGCCCGCTCGATGCCCGAGCTCGTGCCCGTCGACATCGTGGCTCCCATCCGCCGCGCCTACTGGCTGGTCTATCACGAATCGGTGAGGCCGCTGCGCCGGGTCCAGCTCGTCGCCAATTTCATCACCAAGGCGGTGGAGCGGGAACGCGGGCTTTTTGTCTAATCAGCATCGAGCACGAACGAGCTCACCACCTTTTCGGCCTCTCCCGCCACCGGCGCCCACTTCCGCGCTGCCTCCTCGGCGTCGTCGCCCGTGATCCCGCAGTCCACGAAGCCGAAATGCGCGCGGCGCAGCGTAAGCGCAATGCTGGCATGACCGTGGAAGCTGACATTGTCATCGAAATAATAGAAATCCATATCTGCTATCCGCACCGGGTAGCCGTCTGGAAATCGAGCAAGCCTGTCCTTGCTGAAGCTGGCCGAGCCAAAGGCGGCGCCGATCATTGTCTGCCAGTCGCTCGGCGACCAGTCCTTCTCGATGAAAGCCTTGGGATCGGGCGGATTGTCCGGATTGGACGGGTCGTAGGGATTCTCCGACACTCGGCAGACGAGGCCTTCCCCGGATCGGATCTTGAGCCGTATGGAATTGCCGGACGGGGCCTCACTCGTCCATCCCTCGGGATAGGTCAGCGAAAAGCCATGGTCCTTGTCGTGAACGGTCTTGTCCGCGGCCAGCGCGGCCGAGGCACAGATCAGATATCCGATCGCCGCGGCCAGACGATATAGACGCATCGCAATGTCCCCCTACCGCGGCCGATCATAGCACGGCGGCCGCCAGCGCGTCGCCTTGCGCTTGCCACAAAGTCGGCGAGTGTGGCACCAGCGCTTCGCCATGCCATGGCGGGCGAGGGGGAATCTCGGAAAGCCGGCGCAGACATTCGAGCCATTCTTGCCATCCTGCCGCTGCTTTGCCTTTCCGACTGCGCCAACCCATGGGCCAGGGCCTACCGGATGCTGTTCAGCGATGCGTGAGTCAGGCAGGCCTTCTGAGATCAATGCATGTTGCGCAAAAGTGCGCAGCTTTTTTTGGAACGACACGCGTAAAAACAAGGACTTAAGCCTTGACATACCGGTCGGGGCTGAGATCCAGCGCGTTGATCTCCGGCACCCGGTTGGACATGATGTCTGAAAGCACCTTGGCCGAACCGCAGGCCATGGTCCAGCCCAGCGTGCCGTGGCCGGTGTTGAGATAGAGGTTGGACAATTCGCTCTGTCCGACCAGCGGCGGCCCGTCCGGCGTCATCGGCCGCAAGCCGCACCAGAAGGTTGCCGCCTTGAGGTCGCCGCCGCCCGGAAACAAGTCGCCGACCGAGTGCTCGAGCGTGCGGCGGCGCGATTCATGCAGGCGAAGGTCGAAGCCCGAAATCTCAGCGGTGCCGCCGACGCGGATGCGATCGCCGAGCCTGGTGATCGCCACCTTGTAGGTCTCGTCCATGATGGTCGATACCGGCGCCGCGTCGGCGTTCGTGATCGGCACGGTGATGGAATATCCCTTGACTGGATAGACCGGGATCGGCCGCTTCAGCTTGCGCATGAAGGGCGCCGAATAGCTGCCCAGCGCCATCACATAGGCGTCCGCCGTCCGCCAGCCCTTGTCGGTGCCGACATTGACGACGCGGTTACGGTTCCTGACGACGCGCCGGATGGTCGTGCCGTATTCGAAAGTGACGCCACGCGCCGCGCAAAGCTCAGCCAGCTTGCTGGTGAACATCTTGCAGTCGCCGGTCTCGTCGCCGGGAAGTCTCAGGCCCCCGACAAATTTTCCGCGCACGCCGGCAAGCGCCGGCTCCGCCGCGATGCAGCCGTCCCGATCGAGGATCTCGTAGGGAACGCCGTATTTCTTCAGCACCTCGACATCGCCGCCGGTGCCGTCGAGCTGCTTCTGCTTGCGGAAGAGCTGCAGCGTGCCCTTGGATCGCTCGTCATAGGTGATGCCGGTCGCGGCGCGCAGCGCCTTCAGCGTGTCGCGGCTGTATTCGGCGACCGGCACCATGCGCGACTTGTTCAGCGCATAGCGCTCGGCCGTGCAGTTGCGCAGCATCTTGATGAGCCATGTCCACATATGCGGATCGAAGGCGGGCCGCACCACCAGCGGACCATATTTCATCAAGAGCCATTTGACCGCCTTGACCGGGATGCCGGGCCCGGCCCATGGCGACGCGTAGCCCGGCGATACTTCGCCGGCATTGGCGAAGCTGGTCTCCAGCGCCGGCCCTTGCTGCCGGTCGATCACCGTGACTTCGTGGCCGGCTTCGGCAAGGAAATAGGCGGTGGTGACCCCGATCACGCCGCCGCCCAGCACCAGGACTTTCATTCTATGCTCCCTCAAAGCCGATCATGCCGCCCGGCGGCTCTGGCCCTTTCATCTGTCTGACGGATTTTGTTACGCCCGCCAAGTGGGCGATTACGCGCCGACATAGCGGCGGTGAAAGCGCGCACCCAGGCTGGTAAGCACCTCGTAGCCGATGGTGCCGGCGTGGCCGGCCACATCGTCGAGGCTTTGCGACGGGCCGATGAGCTCGACGAGGTCGCCCTCGCCCAGCCTGCCGGCCGGAAGCGCTGAAATGTCGAGGATGATCGAATCCATCGATATCCGCCCGACGAAAGGCAGCCACACGCCCTCGAACCAGGCGGCCGAAGCGGCGCGCCGGTGCCAGCCGTCGGCATAGCCGAACGAGATCGTCGCCAGCCTGAGCGGTCCGGGCGCATGATGGGTATGGCCGTAGCCGATGCCGGCGCCTTCTTCGACGCTGCGCGTCTGCGCCACCTTCGCCTGCAGCTGCACGACCGGCAGCATCGGGTTCGGCTCGCCCGGCGTCGGATTGACGCCGTAGAGCGCTGCGCCCGGACGGGCGAGATCGTAGTGGTAGGGCGCCCCGAGGAAGATGCCGGACGAATTGGCAAGCGACGCCGGTGCTCTGGGCAGCATTCCGCGCAGCCGTTCGAACGCCAGCCGCTGCGCTTCGTTGGCGGGATTGCGCGGCTCGTCGGCACAGGCGAGATGGCTCATCACGAAGCGGATGTCGATGCCGCCGAAAGCATCCTTCGCCAGCGCCTCGACTTCGGCCGGCGCCATGCCGAGCCGCGACATGCCGCTGTCGACCTGGATGGCTGCCGGCAGCTTTCGTCCGATGGCTCGCGCCGCTTCGCGCCACGCTTTCAGTTGAGCCGCGCTGTTGATGACGGGATGAAGCCCGGCCGCGAGCGCTTCCGGTTCGGAGCCCGGCGGCAGGCCGTTGAGGACAAAGATGTCAGGCCCTGGCCCGAGCGCCTTGCGCAGAGCGACGCCCTCCCCGAGCAGCGCGACGAAGAAGACGTCGCAACCGTCCTTCATCAGCGCCGATGCCACTTGCGCGGCGCCGAGACCATAGCCGTCGGCCTTGAGCACGCCGGCGCAGCGCACACCCGCCAGCCGCGTCTTCAGCCGGCGGTAGTTTTCCCGGATAGCGCCGAGATCGATCGTCAGGATTGCGCCGGCGGCCGCCTCGCTCGGCGACCCTTCCGCATCGAAGGGATCTTTTGTCATGGATGTTATTGAAGCCTGATTCATACCAGTCCATCTCGCCGATCGTCGCCATTATAGCCATCGACAACTGGTGGCCTCAAACAAATTGCCTCGACCTTTCATCGTGTTGATCGCCTCCCCCGTTTTACCCTCGCTTCTTTCATGATACTCTTAGATAGACTGGGGAGGGAATATGCGGGTGGATCCGGATAAATCGAGATTACGGAGTTTCGTTGGGAGAATTATCGACGGAATCCAAAATTATTCGCCCACGGCATTGATTATTATTGGAATTGCGTTAGCGGCCAGTGCATTCTGGAAATTTGATGCGAAGAATCCGGATGAATTGGGGCGCGTCGTTGACACAGTCATAAAACTACTGGGAATCGCGGTTGTAGGTATTTTGTTGCCTCGGCTAATCTCACTTAAGTTTGGCGGAGCCGAAATCGGCCTGTCCGGCGACAATGGCAAAGCCATCAGTGAGAGCATGCTCGCTCTAGAGAGAAAACTCAGCGATCTCCGCGAGGAAGTAGGCCAGATCAAGGTTGCTGGCGGCCAGGCGGTTCGCGAATCATCGGGCATTCCTAGAGAACCGCCCGAATTGCCGCCTCCAACAACTCACAAAGACACTCAAAAAGGGCGTTTCGGAGGAAGCAACAAGGTTGATGGTTATTCGCTGTTGGCAAGTTTCCCTTCTAAGTACAACGACGGCGACGTTGTCCGTGTTAAGCTTGAAGTACGACGCGATAACGGAAAGCTAGTAGCCCCGGTTCGATTTTACCTCGACGAAACATTTCCAAAGAACGAATTTCCTATAGAGCCAAATAAAGAAGGCATTGCCGTTCTCGAGATGATGATTTGGGGTGGCTTTACGGTAGGCGCATGGCCAGAGGAAACAGCCAAAACATTGCTTGAACTTGACCTTTCGGAAATCCCCAAAGCGCCCCTGGTAGTCAAGTCACGGTGAAGAAACTAGCTGCTGGAAGGCCGCTACCACCTGCTCGTAGACTTGGCGCTTGAACGGCACGATGAGCTCAGGCAGTTCCTGCATCGGCCGCCATGCCCACTGATCGAATTCGGCCTTGTGGCCGCCCGGCGGCGGGTTGATCTCAATCTCGCTCTCGTCGCCCTCGAAGCGGTAGGCGAACCATTTCTGCGTCTGGCCGCGATAGCGCCCCTTGAAGGCGACGCCGACCAGATGCGGCGGCAGGTCGTAGTTGATCCAGTGCGGCGCCTCGGCGAGCAGCGACACGCTGCGCATGCCGGTTTCCTCGTAAAGCTCCCGCTCCGCCGCCGTGAGCGGCTCCTCGCCCTTGTCGATGCCGCCTTGCGGCATCTGCCAAAGTTTCGTGGTGCCGGAAAACTCGCTGTCCGGTTCGGAGATGCGGTGTCCGACCCAGACCAGCCCGGCGCGGTTGAGGATCATCAGCCCGACGCAGGGGCGATAGGGCAGCGTCTCCGGGTCGATCATTTTCTTGGACATTCCTGGATTCCGGCATCGGCGAGAACCGATGACTAGCGTTTCTGGGGGTCAATGGCGACAGCGGAAATCGGCACGATCTCGATGCCGCGCTTCTTCGCCTCGGCGACCCAGGACGCCACCGTGTCGACGGTGATGTCGAAAGCCGAGCCGATGCCGACGGCGGTTCCCTTGGCGCGTGCGGTCGCTTCGAGGCTGTCCAGCTTCTTGAGTATCTCGCCGCGATCCTGCACCGCGTCGATCGCCATGTCGCCGGCGACGAACGGCACGCCGTCCTTCAGCGCGAGGTCGGGCGCCAGGCTCCGCGCGGACGAGCCGTCGTCGACATAGGCAAGCCCTCGTTTGCCGAGCTCGGCCATGAACGGTCCCATCGCGTTTGCATCGGCCGAAAAGCGCGCCCCCATATAGTTCATGACGCCGGTATAGTTGGTCGTCCTGGACAGTGCCCAGTGCAGGCTCTTCTGATTCTCGTCCGGGCTTGCCGAAACCGTCAGCGTATTGCGCCCCGGATTGACGCTCGGATAGTCGAACGGCTCGAGCGGTATCTGCATGACGATCTCGTGCCCGCCTTGCCGCGCCGCCTTCATCCAGCGGTCGATGCTGTTGCCTTGCGGAGCGAAAGCCAGCGTCACCTCGGCCGGCAACTTGGCGATCGCCGCCTGCGTGCCGGTCTGCGAGACGGCAAGTCCGCCGATGACGATCGCCACGCGCGCGCCGCGCGCGCCGGACCATGGCCGGGCATAGACATCGAAGGGCCGCCTGCCGTCGGCGGCGCGGATCGGCAGCGGACCGCTGTCGCTGGCCTCGATCAGCGCCCTGTCCGGAATATGGGCGACCTTCAGATTCTGCCCGAGCGCGGAGGGGTCGCGGATGACGATCCCGGCTTTGGGTGGGCCGTCGCCGTCTTCGGTCTGGACATGGATGATCTGCGGGCCGCCGCTCTTCATCGGCGTGCTCGCATTGGGGCTCGCTGTTGCCGTTTCAGCCGGCGCTGGCGCAGGCGCCGGCACTGGAGCTGGAGCTGGAGCCACGGTCACCTTCGGCGTCGAAACGGCTATTTCCTCCGGCTTACGGAAAGGCTTCTCGCGCAGCGCGATCGCCCCGGAAATGCCGATCACGGCGAGGATCGCGACCGCCGCGCCAAGCGTGCCGGCGCTGATGCCGCGCGAGGCGGAGCGCTGAGGCCGGAGCGTCTGTCCGAGCGGGCGTTCGATATCCTTGCCGATGTCAGCCAAGCCGCATCCCCAGGCCCGTGGCGCGACTGATCGCATTGTCAGCGCTCACGAGCGAATTCAACCCCCGGCGCCCCGGCGCCTCATCCCCGAATCAAACTGCCGGAACCTCGCGGTCCCGGCAGCATCGCATCGCTTCGGTTCGCCGGCCAGAGATTTACCCCGGCCATACCCGCATTACTGGTTCAACACGGCCTTGTCCGGGTTCGGCGGGAACGACGGATCGGTCTTTTGGCCGCGCAGCAGCTGCTCGGCATAGATCAGCTGCAGGTCGTCCTTCGGTTCCGGCGGCACATAGGCGGCCGAGCCGGAGCCGGTGGAGCTCTCATCGGCGCCCTTGATGTGGCCCTTGAGGTCGGATTCGCCACGGGTCAGGTCCCTGCCCTGCAGGTCCGGCGGCAGCGGCTGGTCGACCTTGATATCGGGCGTGATACCCTTGCCCTGGATCGACTTGCCGGACGGCGTGTAGTAGAGCGCCGTGGTGAGCCTGAGCGCGCCATTCTCGCCGAGCGGGATGATGGTCTGCACCGAGCCCTTGCCGAAGGACTGCGAGCCCACCACCGTGGCGCGGCGCAGATCCTGCAGCGCGCCGGCGACGATCTCGGACGCGCTCGCCGAGCCGCCATTGACCAGCACGATCAGCGGCTTGCCGTTGATGTCGTCGTTCTGCTTCGGCTTGGCGTCGAAGCGGGTGACGTCCTTCGGGTCGCGACCGCGGGTCGAGACGATCTCGCCGCGCTTCAGGAACGCATCCGACACGCTCACCGCCTGGTCGAGCAGGCCGCCCGGGTTGAGGCGCAGATCGAGCACATAGCCCTTCAGCTTGTCGTTCGGCACCTGCTTCTTGATGTTCTCGATGGCGTTCTCGAGATCGTCATAGGTCTTCTCGGTGAAGGAGGTGATCTTCATGTAGCCGACGTCGTTCTCGACGCGGTACTTCACCGCCTTGACCTTGATGATGTCGCGCACCACCGTCAGCTCGATCGGCTTGTCGGCGCCCTGGCGCAGGATCGTGAGCTTGATCGGCGTGTTGACCGGGCCGCGCATCTTCTCGACGGCGTCATTGAGGGTCAGGCCGCGCACCTCTTCGCCATCGATCTTGGCGATGTAGTCGCCGGCAAGCACGCCCGCCTTGGCGGCCGGCGTGTCGTCGATCGGCGTGATCACCTTGACGAGGTCGTTTTCCATGGTGACCTCGATGCCGAGGCCGCCGAACTCGCCCTTGGTCTGCACGCGCATATCCTGCGCCTGCTCGGCATTCATGTAAGAGGAGTGCGGGTCGAGCGAAGAGAGCATGCCGTTGATGGCGTTCTCGACCAGTGACTTGTCGTCCGGCGGCGTCACATATTGCGCGCGCACACGCTCGAAGATGTCGCCGAAGATCGCCAGCTGCTTGTAGGTCTCGGAGCCCGCAGCGTTCGCCGCCGAGCCGGGTGCGCCGTAGACCAGGCTCATTGCCGATGCGCCCATCAGCGCGCCGGCAAACAGAAGCGACAATTTCCGCATCATTTCACGTCCTTCCAGAAAATCGGTCCGCCCACCAAGGTGCCGGATCGACGGGTTTTCCATCCTTGCGGAACTCAACATAGAGCTCCGGCGTGGCATTTCCATTCTGCGAGGCCGAGGTGCTTGCCACCCGGGCCTCTCCCATCGCGCCGACCGGTTCTCCTGCGAGCACCGACTGTCCGGTCGCGACGCTGATTCTGCTCATCCCCGCCAGGACGACATGATACCCGTCGCCGGCGTTGAGGATCAAGAGTTGACCATAGGAGCGAAACGGCCCCGCATAAAGCACGTTTCCGTCCGCCGGTGCGGTGACGATGGCTCCCGATTGTGTCGCAACCATGTCGCCCTGCATCATTGCGCCGTTGCCGTCGTCGGTCCCGAAGCGCCGTTTGATCTTGCCGATGACCGGCAGCGCGACCTGGCCCTGCTGCGCCGCGAACGGAGCGGAAGCGGTCAAACGGTTGCCCTCCGGCGCCGGCAACGCGGCGGGTTCGGTCGTGGAGGCCGTCGTGTCGCCATCCGCCGATTTCCGCTCGGCCGCGCTGGCCTGATCGGCCGCCCTGCGCGCCTTGTTGGCCTCGAGCGAGGCGATGAGGTCCTTGAGGCTGCTGGCCTTGGCCGCCAGCTGCTGCGAGCGCTGCTGCTCGGCGGTTAAAGCCGCTTCGGTATCGGCCTGCAGCTTCTGCTTGGCCTCGAGCAGCATGGTGAGCCGCTTCTTTTCCGCCGCCTGCTCGGTGACGGCAGCGGTGAGCCGCCCCCGTTCGGCCTCGATCGAGGTCGTCACCCGGGTCTGTTCCTTGAGATCGGCAAGCAGCCTGTCGGTCTGCTGGCGCAATTCCGGCACCACGGCGCCGAGCAGGATGGCGCTGCGCACCGACGACAGCGCGTCCTCCGGCTTGACCAGGATCGCCGGCGGCGGGTTAAGCCCCATGCGCTGCAAGGCGCCGAGCACTTCGGCGAGCACGTCGCGGCGCGCGACGAGCGAGGCGTGCAGCTTCTCTTCCTCCGCCTTCAGCCCTTCCAGCTTGGCGCCTATGTCCTCGATGTCCTGGCCGAGCTTCTGCTCGGTCATGGCCGACTGGATCAGCGCCGCGCTGATCGAGGCATGGTCCTTCCTGACCGTCGCGACATCGGCGGCGAGCTGGGCCAGCCGCTCGGACGACAGGGTGATTTCCTTGGAAACCTGCTCGTATTCGACCCGGCTCTGGTCCGGATCGGGCGCGCGATCGAGCGTGTTTTCCGCAGCCCGGGCCGGCGCGAGCGCAATCAGCGCGGCGACAAGTGTCAAGCCGCAGCGGCTGCGCCAGGCGCGCGTTCTCGAATTCCAGCCTTCAGACATCAGGCCTCGACTCTATCCGCCGCTTCGTTAACGAACCATCAACCATGTTGGAAGCACCGCAACAACTGTGATGTCGGGTCATTGAGGCGGAAATCCGGAGAACTAAAGCATGTCTCCCGAAAGTGGGAACCGGTTTCGGGACAAAGACATGCGTAAAATCAAAACCCTAAAGCGCAGGGAGCGAATCTGAAGGATCGCGACGCGCTTTAGGTGTCTTCCGATCGCGCTTCCAGGGTCCGTAGATCCTCGGTCAGGCGTACAGGCACGTCCATACGATCATGCAGGATGCTTATGACGCCGATCCGGTCGCCGGAAAGCTTGCGAAAGAACACGTAGTGACGGCCGCAGTGACTGAAATAGGCGTCCATCTTCAAATCGGCCGGGATCGCCAGATTGCCGGGGAGCTTTCGCCAAAGGGCAGGTGCTTCGGAAAGGGTTTGCAAGTGCTGATGCAAGTCCGTGATATAGCGGATAGCCTGAGCTTCGCCCCATTTCTCGACAGTATCGTTCCAGATGTGGTCCTGCGCTGCATCCGCCGGCGGGTAGAACAGGTACCCTGCCATGCCTAGAGGCTTCGGCCTTGATTGCGCCGAACAACATCCTGGGCCGATACGGCCTGGAATTCGCTCTCGTCAGCTCTCAGACCCGGCTCAAGCTGCCTTTTTAGCCAGTCCCACGCTTCGTTGCGTGTCTGTAGATCGCGGCGGATCAGGGCACGGATATATTCGCTGGCGTTTTCATAAAGGCCGTTCTCGCCAATCTGCTGTTGCAGATGGGCCTGGAGTTGACCGCCGACGCGGACATGGATGCTGTTATCTGCGGCCATGAGCCAATCCTTTGCTTCCTCCAGATTATGGAAAGCGTCGCAAATATTGTCAATATTTGCTACGTCGGCCGTTCTTGGCAGCCGCCCGACCGAGCGCGCTGTCTCCTGGCTTTTCAGCCCTCGTCTGGCCTTTGACCGCGACATCAGGAGCGATGATATGGGTGTCCGGAGAGGATCGTGGCGATCCGGTAGAGCTGCTCGCCCAGCATCACGCGCGCCAGTTGATGCGGCCAGGTCAGCGCCCCGAAGGACAGCACCAGATCGGCCTCTTCGCGCAGGGATTTGTCATGGCCGTCGGCACCGCCGATCCCAATGACCAGCGCCTTGCGGCCGCCGTCGCGCAACTGGCCGATGCGTGCCGCCAGATCCTCGGAGGACAGCGCCTTGCCGCGCTCGTCGAGCAGGATGAGCACGGTACCCTGCTGCAACTGGGCCTGCAGCTTCAGGCCCTCCTCGCGGCGGCGCTCGTCGGCGCTCTGGCCGCGACTCTCGGGTGTCTCGACGATGCCGGCAAAGTCCAGCCCGACCGCGGGCCCGCTCTTGGCGAAGCGCTCGAAATAGCGGTCGGCCAGTTCTCTCTCGGGGCCGGTCTTCATCCGGCCCACGGCATGAACGGTAATCTTCATCCTCGCCTCGGCGAGCCGTCGATCGATACCGGACCGGAATGGTCACGGCATGCGATACGGCTCAGTGCAAGGTCTCTTCCTCGAGGTCCGGCGCCTGCCACATCTTTTCGAGATTGTAGAATTCGCGGACTTCGGGACGGAAGACATGGACGATGATGTCGCCCGAATCGATCAGGACCCAGTCGGCGCTGGCCAGCCCCTCGACCCGCGCCATGCCGAGACCGGCATCCTTGAGCGCCTTGAGGAGATGATCGGCGACAGCCGAGACATGACGGTGCGATCGGCCCGACGCGACGACCATGTAGTCGCCGAGGCTCGATTTACCCTGGATGTCGATTGAGACGATGTTTTCGGCCTTGGAGTCTTCCAGACTGGCAAGGACTGTCTTGATGGCGAGGGAGGCAGCATCGCTTCCGCTGATCCCGGCCGGCGAAGGCACGATGTCGGCCTTCTTCCGCAGCGCTGTTCTCAGTGTGTTTCCTTTCCCAATAAGAACAACCAAATCACCCCGCAAATCAGGTGACACCACTTAGATAGGCAGAGTTCCATTGCAGTTTCAAGACTGGCGCCGTTTCAGGGGAAGTCGCGCATCGGCGCTCGCCTGCTCAAGGAAGCTCGGAAAGATCGGAACTCCTGGCCGCCGCACGGGTTATCGGCTGACCGGACAAAGGGGACTTCACCATGCCAACAGACCCGCAAGACGCACTTCTCATCGTCCAGGCCGGGCTTGCGCAGCTCAGCACGCTCATCGTTTCCTATTCCTTCTCGGCGCTCGGCGCCGTCATCCTTCTGATTGCCGGCTATTTCGTCGCCGGCCTTGCCGAGCGCTCGATCTTCGCCGGCCTCGGCCACATCCACGGCTTCGACGCCACGCTTCGCCATTTCTTCTCGAAGATCGTCCGCTACGCCATCCTGATCCTTGTCGTCATCATGGTGCTCGGCCAGTTCGGCGTGCAGACCGCTTCCATCATCGCTGCCATCGGCGCTGTCGGCCTGGCCATCGGGCTGGCGCTGCAAGGCACGCTGCAGAACATCGCCGCCGGCATCATGCTCTTGGCGCTGCGGCCGTTCCGTATCGGCGAATCTGTCGAGGTCGGCTCGGTCGCCGGCACGGTCGAGGAGATCGGCCTGTTCGCGACCAAGCTGCGCACCGTCGAAGGCGTCTACATCCTGGCGCCCAACTCGACTCTATGGAACCAGCCGGTGCGCAACTTCACCCGCAATGGTGTCCGCCGCACCGATATCACGCTCAGCATCGGGTCGTGGAACGACATCGACCGCGGACAGAAGACGCTGCTTGCCGCCGCCAGTGCCGAGAAGCGCATCCGGCGAGAGCCCGCGCCGATCGCCTTCGTGGCGAGCCTGGGCGAGGCAACGGTTTCCCTGACCTTGCGCTACTGGACATCGGCGGCCGACTACTTCGCCACCCAGATCGACATGACCAAGCGCGCCAAGCAGGCCTTCGACAGCGAGGGCATTTCGATCCCGCTGCCGCCGCCTGAAGTGCCGTCACCGGAAGCCCGCAAGCAATAGCCGGTTCAATTCTCTCGGGACTGTTCGTCGGGCCCAAAAGCGAGTTCCACCGGCAGCGGCGTCTGCGCCGACATCGGCGCGAAGTTGCCGGTGGCGGCGGCGGGCGTCGGCCGCGCGGCAAACACGCGCCAAAGCACGAACAGGCAGAAAGCCGAAGCGATTGTAATGCCGACATAAATGAAGGTCTCGGTGCCGAAGACGGCGGAAAGCGCCGTCACGATGCCCGGCACGATGAAGCCGGACAGCGACCAGGCAAAGAGCAGCGAGCTCGACAGCGCCAGCAGCTCATCCTTCCTGGCGCGGTCGGCGGCATGCGCGCTGGACAGCGAATAGATCGATTCCGAGGCCCCGTCCCAGATGAGATAGATCACCACCAGCGCCATCAGCGCGCCGCCGTCGAAGACAATGGCGAGGAGGCTCGCCACCACCGCGAGCGCCGCCGCCCCCGCCAGCACATAGCGCCGGTCGGTGCGGTCGGAGAGCCAGCCGAGCGGTATCTGCAGGATCAGCGTGCCGACCGGCATCGCCGACAGAAGCAGCGCCACATCCGCCTGGCTGTAGCCCTTGGCGGTGGCGTGGATCGGCGCGAAACCGGAAATGATCATCGACAGGCCGCCGACGGCGAGCATGCCGACGACGCCGACCGGCGAGATTCGCCAGGCTTGGCCGAGCGCCACCGACGCCGCCTGCGGCGCCGGCGGCTGGGCAAGCCGCGTCATGCCCACCGGCAGGATCGAGAGCGCGGTGAAGGCGATGCCGATCAACGGCACCGCCGCCGTATGGATGTCGACCGCGGCGAGCGTCGCATAGCCGACGCCCAATCCGGCGATATAGGCGACGTAGAACACCGCCATGACCCGGCCGCGTATGGCATTCGGCAAGGCATCGTTGAGCCAGCTCTGCGCGACGATGAAGAGGCCACAAATGGCAAAGCCATAGAGCGCCCGCGCCGCGATCCACAGCAGCGGCATCGGGCCGGCGCCAATCGCGACGTTGGAGAGCGCAATCAGCGCCGAAAGCACCATGAACGCGCGGGCATGGCCAACTCTCTTGACGAGCGGTCCGGTCAGGATACAGCCGGCGAGCCCGCCGGCCGAAAGGCCGGTGACGATCAGTCCGGCCCAGGTCGGATCGAAGCCGTCGGCGCCGAGCCGCACGGGGATGAAGGCGAACATCAGCCCGTTGCCGATCGCGATCAGCGCCATCGAAACGATGACGCTGGCAATGGCGATCAGCGGCGCCGATTGCGCGCCCGGATCGGTCGTGGTGCGGCTCTTCTCCAGCATGCGTTCGCAGCTTGGCTTACCGAAGAGCAAAAGGCCGCCGTAAAAGCGACATGGCCGGACTTCCCTTCCCTCCTTGTGGGGGAAGGTGGATTGCCGCGAAGCGGCAAGACGGATGAGGGGTGTTGGAAGAAATGAGGCGTCGGTGATTTGAGGTGCGCGTCAAGCTGGAGCACCCCTCATCCGTCTCGGCGCTGCGCGCCGATCCACCTTCTCCCACAAGGGGAGAAGGGAAAAGTTCTACCCCTTCGCCGCCTGGCGGATCGCGGTGGAGGAAAGCGACGAACGCGGGCCGTGGATGAAGGTCCAGGCCGGCGCCCGCATGCGGGCAAGCCGCGGCGCGTCGCCCTCGTCGACGCGGGCATAGTCGAAGGTCTTGGCGACCACCGACGACAGGAAGGAAAGCGTAGCGCCCGGGCGATCGATGACCGCGATCGGGAAGGTGAGCACGATCTCCCGCCAGCGCTGCCAGCGATGGAAATCGCGCAAGCTGTCGGCGCCCATGATCCAGACGAAATCGACGCCGGGATTGCGCGCCTTGACCAGCGCCAGCGTGTCGGCGGTGTAGCGGACATGCTGCGCCGCCTCGAAGGCGGTCACCTTGATCCTCGGATTCCTGGCGATCTTTTTGGACAGCGCTATACGTTCGGTGAGCGGGGTGAGTTCGCGTGCGCTTTTCAGCGGATTGCCGGGCGTCACGATCCACCACAGCTGATCGAGCGCGAGGCGTCTCAGCGCGATCTCGGCGACGAGCGCATGGCCGGCATGCGGCGGATTGAAGGAGCCGCCGAACAGGCCGACGGCCAGTCCTTTGCCGGCATGCGGCATTTTGAGGTATCGGGCGGGGACGGGCTGCTCGGGCTGCGAAAGCATGGTGCTAGGCACCCCCCTCTGCCCTGCCGGGCATCTCCCCCTCAAGGGGGGAGATTGGCAGCTCAATTGCAGGCACAAATCTCGCAACGTTGGAGATTGGCGAAACCGGAAATGTCAGCCGATCTCCCCCCCTGAGGCAGGGTAATCGCATATGGCGCTCGCCCACTCCGTCTCGGCTTCGCCGAGCCACCTCTCCCCCACGTTCGTGGGGGAGAGGAAACGCCAACCGCGAAGGGGTCGCGGCCTTGAGAAGCTTGGGTTCCTCTCCCCCATGAACATGGGGGAGAGGTGGCCGCGCAGCGGCCGGAGTGGGGGGCTGGCGCCGCCATATGCGATTGCCCTGCCCCCTGAGGGGGAGATGTCCGGTAGGACAGAGGAGGGGGGAGGCTGGGCGCAAGCTTCAGGCCCTTGGGGCAAAAAACGTCAAGGCCTCACCTGTCCCGACCCGCGCACGCGGTATTTGAACGAGGTCAGCTGCTCGACGCCGACCGGCCCGCGCGCATGCATCTTGCCGGTGGCGATGCCGATCTCGGCGCCCATGCCGAACTCGCCGCCATCGGCGAACTGCGTCGAGGCGTTGTGCAAAAGGATCGCCGAGTCGATCTCGTTGAAGAATTTTTCGACCGCTTGCTGATCCTCGGCGATGATCGCCTCGGTATGGTGCGAGGAAAAGGTCTCGATATGCTCGATCGCACCGGCGACGCCGTCGACCAGCTTCACCGCGATGATGGCGTCGAGATATTCCGTCACCCAGTCGGCATCGGTCGCCGGGAGGGCCGCGGCGAACGCTTTCATCACATCTTGATCGGCATGGATCTCGCAGCCGGCGGCGCGCAGCGCCTCGAGGATCGGCACCAGATGTGTCGAGGCCACCGCGCGATCGACCAGCAGCGTCTCCGCCGCGCCGCACACACCGGTGCGCCGCATCTTGGCGTTGACGGCGATCTTGACCGCCATGTCGAGATTCGCCGAGCGGTCGACATAGAGATGGCAGATGCCTTCGAGATGCGCGAAGACCGGCACCCGCGCCTCGTTCTGCACCCGCCCGACCAGGCTTTTGCCGCCGCGCGGGATGATGACGTCGAGATTGCCGCCCAAGCCTTTGAGCATCTCGCCGACGGCGGCGCGGTCGGTGGTCGGCACCAGCTGGATGGCATCCTCGGGGAGGCCCGCCGCCTTCAATCCCTCGGCCATGCAGGCATGGATCGCCGACGACGAATTGATCGAATCCGAGCCGCCGCGCAGGATCACCGGATTTCCCGCTTTCAGGCAAAGCGCGCCGGCATCGGCCGTCACGTTCGGGCGGCTTTCATAGATGACGCCGATAACGCCGAGCGGCGTGCGCACGCGCTCGATGTGGAGCCCGTTCGGCCGATCCCATTCGGCGATCACGTCGCCGACCGGATCCTCGAGCGCGGCGATCTCGCGGATGCCGTCGGCCATCGCCTTGATGCGCGACGGCGTCAGCTTCAGCCGGTCCGTGAAGGACGCCGAAAGCCCAGACTCCTGGCCATTCGACATGTCGATGGCGTTGGCCTCGAGGATCGCCTGCTCGTTGCGCAGGATGGCATCCGCCATGGCGGTCAAAGCGTCATTCTTGGCCGCGGTCGCGGCGACGGCCAGCGGTCGGGCAGCGGCGCGGGCGCGGCGGCCGATATCGGCCATCAGCGCTAAGGTGTCTTCCCCGGATTTTTCATGCAGCTTCAGCATGGTTTATCCTCCGCTCACTCTTCGTTCTTTCGCAATTCCGGACGGAAAACCGCGGCACACTTTTCCTGGAATTGCTCTAGTCGTCGGCCAATACGTGGTCGCCGGCAAGGTTTACCACAAGGTCGTCGCGATGGATCATCGCCGAGCGCGCCTCATAGCCAAGCACATTTTCGATCTCGGTCGTCTTCAAGCCCGCGATCCTTACGGCATCGGCGGCATCATAGGCAACCAGACCCCGCGCGATCTCGCGGCCCTCGGGCGACAGGATCGCCACCGTGTCGCCGCGCGAGAAATTGCCGCTTACCAGCTTGACGCCGGCCGGCAGCAGCGACTTGCCCGACTTCAGCGCGCCGACGGCGCCGGCGTCGACGGTCAGCCGCCCGGCCGGCTCGAGCTGCCCCGCGATCCAGGTCTTGTAACCCTTCACCGGGTTGGCGCTGGGCCGGAAGAAGGTGGCGCGCTCGCCGCGCTCGATCGCCATCAGCGGCGAGAGCCGCGTGCCGGCGGTGATGATCATCGCCGTGCCGGCCGCATTGGCGATCTTGCCGGCGTCGAGCTTTGTCCGCATGCCGCCGCGCGACAACTCGGATGCCGCCGCCCCCGCCATCGCCTCGATGTCGGGCGTGATGCGATCGACCACCGGAATGAATTTCGCCCCCGGGTCCTTGGCCGGCGGCGCCGTGTAGAGCCCGTCAATGTCGGAGAGCAGCACCAGCAGATCGGCGCCCATCATCGTCGCTACCCGCGCCGCCAGCCGGTCGTTGTCGCCATAGCGGATTTCCGAGGTGGCCACCGTGTCGTTCTCGTTGATGACCGGCACCGCCTTCATCTTGAGCAGCGTCGAGATCGTGGCGCGCGCGTTGAGGTAGCGGCGGCGCTCCTCGGTATCGCCGAGCGTGAGCAGGATCTGGCCGGACTTCAGCCCGTCCTTGCCGAGCGCATCCGACCAGGCGCCGGCGAGCGCGATCTGACCGACGGCGGCGGCGGCCTGGCTCTCCTCGAGCTTCAACGCCCTTTTCCCGAGTCCCAGGATGGTGCGGCCGAGCGCAATGGCGCCCGACGAGACGACGAGCACCTCCGCGCCGGCATTGGCCAGCACCGCGATGTCGTTTGCTAAAGACGTCAGCCAGTCGCGCTTCAGGCCGGTCGCGCGGTCAACGAGCAGCGCCGAGCCGATCTTCACCGTGATGCGCCGGTATTTTGTCAGCGATTTCATGGATTTTACCGCCAGCGCATGTCGACGGGAGCGGGAACGGCGTCGCGCGCTTCGGCGACCACCGCCATCAGCGCGCGCAGAACCGCCTCGACGCCTTCGCCGGTGACGGCCGACAAAAGCATCGGCGCGCGGCCGGCGGCGCGCTTCAGCGATGCCGCCTTCTTCTTGCGGGCTTCCGCATCGAGGATGTCGACCTGCGCAAGCGCCACGATCTCGGCCTTCTCGGCCAGGCCATGACCGTAGGCTTCGAGTTCGCCGCGCACGGTCTTGTACGCCTTGCCGGGATTCTCTTCCTGCGCCGAGACCAGGTGAAGCAGCACGCGCGTGCGCTCGACATGGCCGAGAAAACGATCGCCGATGCCGACGCCCTCATGCGCGCCTTCGATCAGACCCGGAATATCGGCCAGCACGAATTCGCGGCCGTCGATGCGGGCGACGCCGAGGCCCGGATGGAGCGTGGTGAACGGATAGTCGGCGATTTTCGGCTTCGCCGCGGTGACGGCGGCGAGGAAGGTCGACTTGCCTGCATTGGGCATGCCGACGAGGCCGGCGTCGGCGATCAGCTTGAGCCTGAGCCAGATGCTCAGCTCCTCGCCAGGCAGTCCGGGATTGGCGCGCCGCGGCGCCTGGTTGGTCGAGGTCTTGAAATGCTGGTTGCCGAAGCCGCCATTGCCGCCCTTGGCGAGCAGGAAGCGCTGGCCGACGACGGTCAAATCGCAGATCAGCGTCTCATTGTCCTCGGCAAAGACCTGGGTGCCGGCCGGCACTTTCAGCGTGATGTCGGCGCCCTTGCCGCCGGTCATGTTGCGGCCCATGCCGTGCATGCCGGTCTTGGCCTTGAAATGCTGCTGGTAGCGGTAGTCGATCAGCGTGTTCAGCCCGTTGACCGCTTCCGCCCAGACATCGCCGCCGCGGCCGCCATCGCCGCCGTCAGGCCCGCCGAATTCGATGAACTTCTCGCGTCGGAACGACACCGAACCGGCGCCGCCGTCGCCGGAACGGATGTAAACTTTGGCTTGGTCGAGGAATTTCATCGGATTTTCGAGGTTTCTGCTGATTGCCTTGCGCGATTGCTCTAAACCAAGGCGGGGCCAAGGGCGAGGCTGTTTTGTGACGAAAGCGCTGGCACACGCTTTTGCGCACGCGGGAAACATGCCAGCACTGGCCGATTGCGAATGATCCCGCGCGACGATCGTTTCCGGTTCTCGCGGTTCTGCGTTGGTGTTGGAGTACCGGAATGCAGCTCGTCACCTACAATATCCAGTACGGCATCGGCCTCGACGGCCAGTACGATGTCGGCCGCATTACCGACGCCGTGCGCGGCGCCGATGTCATCGCCTTGCAGGAGGTGACCCGCAACAACCCGCGCAACGGCGACCGCGACATGGTGGCCGAGATCGGCGAGGCGCTGCCTGACTATTTTGCCGCCTATGGCAGCAATTTCGAGGTCAATATCGGCTCGCGCCTGGATGCCGGCCGCGCCGTCACCAGGACCTTCCAGCTCGGCAACATGGTGCTGTCGAAGACGCCCATTCATCTGTCGCGCAATCTCCTTCTGCCGCGCAGCCGCAGTCTGGAAAGGATGAACTTCCAGCGCGGCGCGCTCGAGGCGCTGATCGAGACGCCGCTCGGCTTCATCCGCTTCTACTCCACCCATCTCGACCACCGCAGCCCCGTCGAGCGCCAGGGCCAGATCCGTTTCCTGCGCCAGCGCCTCTTGAACTATGCGCTGGAAGGCGGTGGCCTTTCCGGCATTCCCGAGATCGGTCTGCCGGACCTGCCCTACCCGGAGGCCTTTATCGTCATGGGCGACTTCAACATGCTGCCCGGATCGCCCGAATATGTCGAACTCGCCGGGCGTCCGGACCATGAGTTCGGCATGCCGCTGACCGCCGATCTCGCCGTCGACGTCGCCCAGCGCCTCGACGTTTCCGGCCTGTTCACCTGGGTCGACCCCAAGCGCCCCGACGATGCCGGCCGACACAAACGCATCGACTATGTCTTCACCAGCGCTTCGCTCGCCGGCTCGCTGAAGCGCCTGTGGGTCGACCGGCAAGCGCGTGGATCGGATCACCTGCCGGTCTGGGTAGAGCTGAGCTGAGCTCCAGTATCGTCAAGCGCGCCCAAGATAGGTCGAGACTCAGGTCAGACCGGCAACACCTGAATATCGACCATCCTAAAAGTGCACCCAGTTCCGCAGGCTGGTCCACGTCTTCCTGTCTAGGCGATAGCGCTCGACCGGCACCTGGCCGGCGACGATCGAGTTCAGCATGCCCTGGCCGGCATACTGGAAGCCGCACTTGTGGATGACGCGGCGCGAGGCCGGATTGATGACCCTGGTCGAGGCATGCAGCACCTGGATCGAGGTCTTCTGGAAGGCAAGGTCGACCAGCGCATGCGCGGCTTCCGTCGCATAGCCGCGCTTCCAGTAGGGTTCGCCGATCCAGTAGCCCAGCTCCAGCCCGCGATCGGTGGTGTTGAGCCCCGCGCAGCCGACGAAGGTGCCGGTGCCGGCGAGCGTCAGCGCATAGACGATGCCGGCGCGGCGCGATGAGGCCATGGCGAGGAAAGCGCGACCCTCGGCTTCGCCGTAGGGATGCGGCATGCGGGCCAGCATTTCCGCGACGTGACGGTTGTCGGCCAAGGCAACGAGTTGCTCGAGATCGCTCTCGCGCGGGGCGCGCATGACCAGGCGCTCGGTGGCGAGCACAGGGCAATCGATCGCGTAACTTTCGTCGTCGGTGTCTTCCGCTTCGGCAACCATTTTAGTCCTCCAGGAAAAGAAAAATGAAAAAGGAGAGATGGAAGCCCATCTCTCCTGATCCTTTTCCTGGCCTGGCCAGACACCGGTTCCCGAGATGGGCGCCGGTGTTATGGTGCGGAACCGGCTACTCCGCTGCTTTGGTAATCGGGTTTACCGACACGTAGGTTCGGCCGTTGGCTTTTTTGTTGAAGGCGACTGCGCCGGCTTCGAGCGCAAAGAGGGTGTGGTCCGTGCCCATGCCAACGTTGGTGCCCGGGTGCCATTGCGTGCCGCGCTGACGAATGATGATGTTGCCGGCGACCACAGCTTCGCCGCCGAACTTCTTCACGCCGAGCCGCTTGGAGTGCGAGTCGCGACCGTTGCGCGACGAACCGCCAGCTTTCTTGTGTGCCATCTAACTAACTCCGATGCGCCCAGGGGGCGCTTGAAAGGTCTTATGAACGCGTTCGCGTTCCGTTTCAAGTCCGATCCGGCGACTGTCTCGCCGGAAAAATTACTTCTTCGCCAGCTCCTTGGCCTGCTCGCGCCAGTCCTTGATCTGGTCGGCGCTGAACGGCATGTGCTCGTCGATCTTGGCGACGTCCTTGTCGGTCAGCTTGGCGAGCTGCGCGAAGGTGACGATGCCCTGCTCGGCGAGATCCTTCGCCGCGACCGGGCCGATGCCCTTGATCACGGTCAGGTCATCCGGCTCGCCCTTCGGCGCCTTGAACAGCGGCGCGGCAGCGGTCTCGGCCTTGGCTTCCGCCTTCGGAGCGGCCTCAGCCTTGGCTTCCTTCTTGGCCTTGGCCTCCTTCGGCGCGGCTTCGGCCTTCGCCTCGGCGGCAACTTCTGCCTTCGCCTCGGCCTTGGCTTCCGGCTTGGCGGCGGCCTTCTTCGACGGCTTGGCGCCACCCAGCAGGATCTCGGAGATCCGCACGGTGGTCAGAAGCTGGCGGTGGCCGATCTTGCGGCGCGAATTCTGGCGGCGGCGCTTCTTGAAAGCGATGACGGTGCGGTTCTTGCCCTGTTCGACGACTTCCGCCGTGACCATGGCGCCATCGACGAACGGCGCGCCGAAGACGACATTCTCGCCCTCGCCATGCGCGAGCACATTGCCGATCTCGACGATGTCGCCGACCTTGGCTTCGAGCTTCTCGATCTTGAGCAGATCGTTGGCGGCGACGCGGTACTGCTTGCCGCCCGTTTTGATGACTGCGAACATTTTTTGCCTTTCGCTGTTCGGTCGGCCTTGATGAACCGCCTCAAGCGGTCCGGCCGTCTTTTTGTCAGTCTGCGGGTTCAAAAAACAAGCGGCGCGGAGAACCCTCCACGCCGAATGCGGGCTGTCCCTAACCGAAGGTTGCGCGGAAGTCAAGGCAAGCCGGCCTTGCCCTTGACGATACCCTGAGCGGCGTTGCCGGCAACGCTCGGCCTGTCGCGTCGCTGTCGCTTTTCGCAGAAGCGGGAAATCGGTCGAATAGGGCCTTGTAACTGCTGCGGTCAGCCGTTATCTAGTGCGCCGCGCCGGCAACGGCCGACCATGACCTCGCGGAGAGGTGGCAGAGTGGTCGAATGCACCGCACTCGAAATGCGGCATACTCGCAAGGGTATCGGGGGTTCGAATCCCTCCCTCTCCGCCATCCTGCTTCGCTCTTTGAGCTTCGCAGGACAGGTCCAACCCTCCGTGCGGAGCAGGATGCCCTCCGAAGCCTCGGCGAAGGAGGGCCGCTCATTCGTCTCAAGCCGGTCATTCGCGCTGCGCGCTTCGCAGGACAAGTCCCCGAATACCTCTCAGCGCGAAGCAGGATGCCCTCCGAAGCTTTAGCGAAGGAGGGCGGCTCGGAGCTTCCCTACATCCCCTTACCGTGCCCACATCGGCCTCGCGAATGAAATTCCGCAGCCTCTCGTGACAAAAATCCGGCCATGGTCGATAGTCAGTCGTCTCAGGGACCATCCTGCGGAGGGCCATTCGACATGCGCTCTGGGCGGAACCCAACATTGTCCGGTCGCTCCGGCTGCTTCACCACGGGTGACAAGATGATCGGGCGAACCATCGCCGTTGCCCTTGCAATCGCCTTTTCCGTTTCGCCTTCCCATGCGCAACCACAGCATCGTCTACCGAGCGGCTATAAATGGGGCCGCTGCCTGCTTGTCGTTCAGCGCGAGAGCGCGGCCACGCGGTCGAGGGCGGTGGCGAAGCCGTGCAGCGAGATCGAGAAGGGCGCGGCGGCGCCGCCATCGGCCGTGGCCTTCAGCTTCAAGGCCGTTCCGGTGCGCAGCGCGGCCAGCGTCGGCGTGTCGAAGGTGACGGAGACGATGCAGCCGACGGGCACACAGGTGCGGAAGCGGGCCGGCTGCATGGCCGGCCTGTCGTCGATCTGGAAGGCCACGCCGGAGTCGAGCGCGAGCCCGAACGGCAGGACCAGCGTTCCGGAAACCGAATTGCCGTTCGGCGCGTTCAGCTCGATCGTCAGCACGCGCTGGCCGTTCTGCTGTGTCTGAGCCTGCGACAGCACGCAGCGCTTCACCGCTCCCTGCAGGGCGCAGACGACCCGCCAGTCCCTGTAGGTCTCGTTTAGCGATGACGCCCCTCCCGGAAGGCCGGATGCGGCGGCCCCGCCAGTCTGCGCCTGTGCGACCTGAAAGCGACGGGGCGCGGGATCGTCGTGGCCGTCGGTGATCGCGGCGGCCGAGCTTGGTGTCGAGATGGCGACGCTTGGCGCCATGTACGCTGACAGGCCGGCGGCAACCGCTAGAGCGGCAACCGCTGACACACCAAAAACCTGAATCTTCTTAGTCATCATACGACCACGTTTCGTTCGTTCGCGCGCTGCGCATTGAGGCCGAGAAGCCCCTGGAAACTCTGAAGCGAAGCGAGATGCAGAGCCACGAGATCGAGCCAGCCCTTCGCATGCCAGTCCGTGACGGTCTTGGCCGGAAGCGTGCGAAACGCCTTCTCGTCCACGGCCGAGAAACCGTTCACCTGGTGCTGCGAGCCGTCCGGAAGCCTGAAGTCCACGTGGTACGGCGTCAGCACGTTCGCGGCGATCAGCGCCTGGCCGAAGGCGACCGTGTTCGTTGCATCGGCGAAGTAGGCCTGGCAGAAGGTCATCGCCGATTGTGCGGTCGCGGTCGGACCACCCGCCTCATCGAACAGTCGCTCCGCGTCATGCAGGTCCGCGGTCGATGGGACGAAGCGATCCGATGCGCGATCGATGCTGAGCAGTTGCCCTGCTTTGTCCAGCGTCTCGGTGCCGATGAAGGGATAGCGGCGCACATAGGCCGGGATGTAGGTGTTCTCGCGCCACGAGCCATCGCGCTCGATGAACAGATTGAGCTCCCGCTTTATCGCGACGAGTGCGATCGGCGCGGCGTTGTCGTCGATGGCGAAGACGATCGGGTAGTGCCGCATGGCCATGGCGAATTCGCCGATGCAGAGCGGAATGGCGACCGCCTCGCGCGCAAACCCGAAGCCCGCCACTGGCGCAAGCCCGGCATCGCGATGGTCCTCGAAACGAAGAAGAACGGGGTCCTTGTAAAATAGCGGGAGGGGCGGTTTTGTTGGAATTTCTTGTGTGTTTTTGGTCATCGTCATCTCAGGTTTCGCTCTGGCGAGGAGCGCCGTGATTGTTCAGCCCATGGGGCTCTTGCATTGCCGTTTTCACTATGTTCGCGAGTGCATCGAGCGCTCCGCGCCAGATCAGCTCTGACCGTGCTCTTTGACGCCGCTCTCCATCAGAATTTGGCGTTGAAGTTGAAGCGGGCCGACTGATCGGACATTCCCGAGCCGAACTGGCCGCCATAGGAGACGCCCAGGGTGGCGCTGGGCGTGATCGCGTAGTCGAGACCGGCTTCGATCACCGCGGCATCCTCGGCAATCGGAACCCCGCCGATGGCGAAGGTATTGCCGCCGCCCGCAAAGCGCATGGTCGAGGTCGGCACCATGTCCCCGAAAGCATGACGCCAGCCGACCATGCCCTTCGCAGTGAGCGTGGTCCCGCCGATGTCGAAGGCCGTCGAGGCACGAAGGCCGAGCGTCGCGAAGGTCGAATCGGTGTTGTCCGAGGCGCCGGCCAGCGCCGCTGCGCCGCCCTGCTCGGTGAAACCGTCGGTGTGGAGGTTTACGTAGGCAAGGTTGGCAAAGGGCTCGAACCGGGCGCTGCCCGCGTTGAAGCCATAGGCGAGTTCGCCGAACATCTGTGCCGTCGCGGCGTTGTAGTCGCCTTTCAGGCTTCCGCCGAAGCCGGGGAACATTACGCTCCGGTTTGTCGAAACGTCATGCCAAGTGTAGGCGGCGCCAGTTCGGAAGGCGAGATCACCCCAGGCCGTGCCGCCGTAGAGTCCGACATAGTAGTTGTCGCTCGAGCCGGAGGAACGGCGATCCTTCACGTCGAAGGACGTTTGGCTGTAACCGGCGACGGCGCCGAAGCGCCAGGTGTCGAACACCGGCGCATCAGCGCCGAAGAAGAAGCCGCCGGTCTTGCGGTTGAGACGGGCGGCGTTGCCGTCACCGCTCGTGTGGCCCCACGAGCCGAAGCCCTGGCCCCAGATCGCGAAACGGTCGGTGTTGGCCTTCACCGTCACAGGCTTTCCGCCGTCATAGGTCGAGACTGTGCCCGACGCGCCGACGGCATCGAAGGCCGCGCGGATGCGGTCGTTGACGGCGTTGCGGATGAAGCGGCTGTCCTCGATCAGCGCGGTCCTGGCCGAGGCATGGATCTCGCCCGAGAGCTGCTCGAAGGCATGCCGCGCTTGCGGCGCCGACAGGTTCACGACCGCATCATAGAGCGGGCTACCCCAGCCGAGGCTCTCGACGCCGCCGCCGGTGGCGATCTGGTTCGCAGTCAGGCCGACGCCCGCGAAGTCGATATTGTTGCGGGTCATCGTCAGATAGACATTGTTGGCGTCGTAGCTGAGCGAGGGATCGAGGAAGGCCAGGTTCGAGGTCACGCCCCCGGTGAATGTGCCGGTTCGTCCGCCGCTCGCGGTGAGGATCGTGTACTGGGTTTGCGATGCGTAGTTGCCCGCCCCCGCCAGCACCCTCACCGAGCCGCCGTTGATCGTGGCAGCGCCGGTCGCGATGATCCTGTCGGACTGCCCCGCCGCGTTCACCTCGACCTCGTAGATCGAGCCGGCCGCAAAGGTGACGTTTCCGGCGATGTTCAGCGTGCCGATCGAGTTGCCTGGCGCCATGGTGCCCGAGACGGTCGCCCCCCCGACCGTGCCGATACCCTGGAGGCGGCCTGTCGTCTGAACATCCACCATGCCGCCGAGCGAACCGTTCACCGCCAGCATTCCGCCGGCAATTGTCGTCGTACCGGTGAAGCCGGAGGAGTCGCCGGTGAGGGTCAGCGTGCCCGTACCGATATTCTGCACGGCGCCGTTGCCGGAAATGGCGCCGGCGAAGGTCACGGCATCGGAGCGGTTGAAGGCCAGCACGCCGTTATTGACCACATTGCCGGTGATCGAGCCGGCCGTGCCGCCATTGCCGATCTGGAGCGTTCCGCCGAAGATCGTCGTGCCGCCGCTGTAGGTGTTGGCTCCGGTGAGGATCGTCGTGCCCGTGCCAATCTGCTGCACGGCGCCGCTGCCGGAGATGACACCGGCGAAGGTGATCGCATCGGAGCGGTTGAAGGCCAGCGCACCGTCGTTGACGACATTGCCGGTGATCGAGCCGGCCGTGCCGCCATTGCCGATCTGGAGCGTTCCGCCGAAGATCGTCGTGCCGCCAGTATAGGTGTTATCCGCGGTAAGGGTCAGCGTGCCCGAACCGATCTGCTGCACGGCGCCGCTGCCGGAGACGACACCGGCGAAGGTCGTCGCATCGGAGCGGTTGAAGGCCAGCACGCTGTTGTTGACGACATTGCCGGTGATCGAGCCGGTCGTGCCGCCATTGCCGATCTGCAATGTGCCGCCGGAGATCGTCGTGCCGCCACTATAGGTGTTGGTTCCGGTGAGGATCAGCGTGCCCGCGCCGGCCTTGGTGAGCGAGGTGCCGTTCCAGCCGGTCGCAGGGTTCGCCGCCTGATCGGCCAGCACCGCCCCGACCGTGAAGCTGTCGGTCGCGTTGGTCAGCGTGAAGGTGCCATTGGCGAGATTGTTGCCGGCGTTCCAGGTCAGGCCATAGCTGGCGAGATATTGCAGGCCGTCAGCCGATTTGTGGGTGGTGGCGGTGAGATAATCCACCGTGCCGGCGAAGCCGCCGACGTTGATGCTGGCGAAATCGCCGCTGATTCCGGATGTCGTATTGATCAGCACCATGTCGAGCTGGCTCGCATCGGTGATGCCGCTGATGTTGAAGGCAACGCCGTTGCCGATCGTGAGGCTGTCGGCGGAGAGCGCGGGGCTGGCCGCGCCTGCGGTGATGGACAGGGCGGTGTTGTTGCCCAGGGTCACATTCTGGACGACATTCAGGATCGCCGGCGCCTGGATCGCCAGCGTGCCGCCGGTGACATTGATGCTGCCGGCCTGAGTGATGACGCCGCCCGACACGCCGTTGCCGAACTGGAGCGTCCCGCCGGCAACCGTCGTGCCGCCGGTATAGGTGTTGTTCCCGGTCAGGGTCAGCGTGCCGGTGCCGGTCTTGACCAGCGAACCGGTGCCGGAAATGACGCCGCTCACCTCGGTCGAGAGGTTGTTCGAGCCGACCGTCAATTCGTTGGCGCCGAGGAGATAGAAGCCGGCCCCGGCGATCGACCCCGCGCTCAGCCGATTATCGCCATTCGGTCCAGTGCTGTTCAAGAAATCGACCGTGCCGCCGGAACTGTTGATCAGGGCGGCGTTGCCGGCATTGCTGTTGTCGTTGAATCGCAGATAGCCCATGCCGGTGTTGGTGATCGTGGCATTGCCCGCTGTGCTGACATTACCGAATTGCATGGTGCCGCCGTTGGTGATCGTGGCATCGCCTGCCGTGCTGCTGTTGTTGAATTGCAGGGAGCTGAGGGCATTGTTGATGATGGTCGAGCTGCCTGCCGTGCTGGTGTCGTTGAATCGCACGAGGCCGGTGCCGCTGTTGTTGATGGTGGCGCTGCCCGCCGTGCTGCTGTCCAGGAAATCCAGAATGAAGTTGTTGTAGACGGTCGAACTGCCGGCAGAGCTGGTCTGGTAGAAAGTCTGGAAGACATTGTTGGTGATGGTGGCGGTGCCGCCCGTGCTGGTGCTCCAGAAGCTCAGCGTGCCGATGTTGGTGATGGTGGCGCTGCCCGCCGAGGCGCTACCTTCGAAGCTCATAGCGCCAGAGCTGCTATTGTTGATGGTGGCGTTGCCCGCATTGCTGCTGGCGGTGAAAGCCAAGGTATTGTTGTTGACGATGGTCGAACTGCCGGCCGTGCTGGTATCGTTGAACTGCACGTCGTCATTGTTGTTGATGAAGGCAAGGGCGCTGCCGGCGGAGCTGGAATTGTAAAAGCGGATATCGCTGTTGTTGGTGATGGTGGCGTTGCCGGCAGAGCTGGTGTCGTTGAATGACAGGGTGCCGCCGCTGTTGTTGAAGATGGTGGCGCTTCCGGCAGAGTTGGTATCGAAGAATCTCAGGGAGCCTCTGTTGGTGATGGTCGTGATGCCGCTTGTGTCGGCATTGATGACATTGAATGTGGACGCGAGACCGACGGTGACAGCCCCCTGAATAGAGCCGGTCGCGCCGCCGGCAAGGCCAAGCTGCACGCCGCCGCCGTTGATGGTGGTGCCACCACTATAGGTGTTGGCGCCGGTCAGGGTCAGCGTGCCCGTGCCGATCTTTTCCAGCGAGCCGGTTCCGGAGATGACGCCGCTCACCTCGGTCGAGAGGTTGTTCGAGCCGACCGTGAGTTCGTTGGCGCCGAGGATGTAATTCCCGGCCCCGGCGATCGAGCCGGCGCTCAGCCTGCTATCGCCATTCGGGCCGGTGCTGCCCGAGAAATCGACCGTGCCGCCGGCATTGTTGATGATGGCGGCGTTACCGGCCGTGCTGGTATTGAAGAATCTCAGGACGCTGTTGTTGGTGTTGGTGATGGTGGCACTGCCCGCCGTGCTGGCGTGTAAGAAGTCCAGGAAAACGTTGTTGGTGATGGCGGCGGTATCAGCACTGCTGGTGTCGTGGAATTGCAGGACGCTGTTGTTGGTGATGGTGGCGCTGCCAGCATTGCTGGTTTGGAAGAATTGCAGGAGGCTGCTGTTGGTGATGTTGGCGCTGCCGGCGGTGCTGGTGCCGTAGAATTGCAGGAAACCGTTGCTGGTGATGGTGGCGCTGCCAGCCGTGCTGGTATTGTCGAAAGTCAGGAAATTGTTGTTGGTGATGGTGGCGCCACCAGCCGTGCTGGTGTCGTTGAATTGCAGGGAGACGTTGTTGGTGATGGTGGCAGTTCCGGCCGTGCTGGTGTTGCTGAAGCTGAGGATGCCGTTGTTGGTGATCGTGGCGCTGCCGCCATTGATGACAATGCCATCTCCCAAGAAGATCTGGAATGCCCCGCTCTGGATGTTGAACGTGTAGTTCGAGGCCCCCGCGTTGAATGTCCAGCCGCCGTAGGTGCCGTTGGCGTTCAGGTCCACCGTCGTGATGTTCGAGGCGCCGAACGTGGCCGTACCGCTCGGCACGCTGTTCGGGCTCCAGTTATTCGCGTCGAAGAAGTCGCCCGAGCCCGGATTGGTCTGCCAGGTCGCATCCTGTGCCCGCCCCGGCCCGGCGGCCACCGATGCCAGCACCAGAGCCGTCGAGGCCAGCAGGGCAGAGCGCAACAGGCCGCGCCGGACGCCGCGTTGAGAAGTGACGCCGCGCGCCAAAGTCGAAGCTGTTCTTGTATCCATGGTTCCCCGGCCCGCAAAGAAACGCGCGGCCGCCGGATACCGATTCACCCTTCGCCCACGCTATTGTGGTCCCTCCCTGCCATCGCACGCTCGAAACGTCCTGAATCGGAGGGCGCGATGTTCTGAATTTTTCTGCTATTTTCTGAATGGGCCGCGCCTGGCCGCGTTTTATGATAATCGGAGCCAATTTTTGCCGTTTGGGGGGTAAGGTGCGACGTGTTGCGGTTTTTGGGATTTGAACTGGATCGGCAGCGGGCCGAACTGCGTGGGCCGGATGGCGCGGTCATCAGGATCCGGCTGAGAAGCTTTGAGATGTTGAAGGTCTTCGTCACCAATCCGGGGCGGGTTCTCAGCAAGCAGGAACTGATGGAGGCAGTCTGGCCGAACCTCCATGTTGCCGAGGACAGCCTGTTCCAGTCCATCCGCGAGCTTCGCACCGCACTGGGCGATGAGCAGCGGCAGATCATCAAGCTGATGTCCGGCCGGGGCTATCTGTTCGTAGCCGCGGTGTCGGGCGGGACAGATACGGACGCCCCGGAAGACCCGCACCCGGCAATCGGAACCGACGCGGACAACGAACCGGCACCGGGCCGGCACGATTTCAGCATGCGGCGGCGCGGCGCACTCGTCGCCATGGCGGGGCTCGGCGTATCGACCTTGGCGGCAGCGATGTGGCCCCCCCGACTCTTTTCGAGCTCGCCCGTGACCGTCTCTGTGATGCCCATGGCGGCGGCAACCGACGATCCACTGGCTGCCCGGATGGCCGCAGGCGTCACCCGCGACCTGACCGATGGGCTGGCGAAAATCGAGACGATCCGTGTGATGCTTCCGTCCGGCGCAGCATCGAGCGCCGATTACGTCATAAGCAGTGACTTGGAGAAGACTGAAACCGCGTGGAATTTGCGCGCGCGCATGACCGAACCGGCAACCGGCGCGGTCAAGTGGACGACGTCGCTGTCTGTCGATCGAACGGACGCCGATGCGCAACTTCAGCAGACCCGCCTGACCGCCGGCATGGGCCACCCGCTGGCGCTGTGCATCAACGCGCTGCTGAAAGCAGGTGAGCGCGCGGCCGAAGGCTCGCCGACCGGCACTGCTAGGGTCGCCATCGAACAGGCGACGGCCTCGATCAACCACACGACGCTGGAACGCTTTCGCGCCGCGCTGGCGATCCTGGAGAAAGCGCTCGCCGACGATCCCGATAACGTGGACCTGCAGGTTGCGCTGGCGGCATTTCAACTGCGCGGGATTCAGATGGTCTGGTTCCCCGCTTCCGAGCGCGAGACGGTCGAGAACAACGTCGGGGCGATCACGGCGCGTGCGCTGCGCGCGAGGCCCGATTACATTCCGGTGCTGGAAACGCAGTGCCGGTTTCTGACAACGACGAACCAGTTTGTCGAAAGTCTGATGACGTGCGGCAAGGTGCTCGCCCACGATCCATGGGACGGGATTGCGCTGTACCTTATCGGGCTGTCGCAAGTTTTCCTGGGCCGCTTCGACGATGCGCTTGCCACGTTCAAGCAGGCGGACCGATACGACACACCTCAGGTCGCGCGCTGGACATGGGCGCTCGGCGCAGGCTGGACATACCTTTTGATGGAGAACGCCGAGGAAGCCATACCCTGGCTCCAGCGATCGATCGCCATCACGCCGGCCAGCGGACGCACACATATGGCTCTGGCGGCGGCCTATCAGCAATTGGGCCGAGCCGACGACGCCAGGGCAGCCATGGTGGTGGCCCTGGAATTGAGGCCTGGTTCAACCGCGCGCAACGTGCCGCCTCCCACCAAGAACAACAGCGCAATTTATCTGAAGGCGTACGAACGGGTTATGAGCCTGATGATTGCCGCCGGATTGCCGGAATAACCGAGGCAAGAATCCACTTGGAGCATCCACCCGCCAAGTGGATGCCGGTTGGCGGTAAAGATGATATGAAAACAATAAGATGAGAGAAAATGCCGATCCAGTCAGACCGGCCTTTTCTCTAGCGATGGCCCGGAAACTGTTGAAACAGACCGAGCCAACTCTATCCTGATCTATCGTAGGGCTACAGCGTAAACGTAGTGATCGTCACTATCGGTCGCGGCCCGCCATCCTGCTTCGCGCTGCGCGCTTCGCAGGACAAGTCCCCGAATACCTCTCAGCGCGAAGCAGGATGCCCTCCGAAGCTTTAGCGAAGGAGGGCGGCTCGGAGCTTCCCTACTCCCCTTACCGCGCCACATCGGCCTTGCGAATGAATTCCGCAGCCTCTCGTGACAAAAATCCGGCCATGGTCGATAGTCAGTCGTCTCAGGGATCATCCTGCGGAGGGCCGTTCGACATGCGCTCTGGGCGGAACCCAACAGTGTCCGGTCGCTCCGGCTGCTTCACCACGGGTGACAAGATGATCGGGCGAACCATCGCCGTTGCCCTTGCAATCGCCTTTTCCGTTTCGCCTTCCCATGCGCAACCACAGCATCGTCTACCTAGCGGCTATAAATGGGGCCGCTGCCTGCTTGTCGTTCACGGCGAGACCCGCATCTCGGGAAGATGCTCCTATCAAATCGAGAAGGGCGGCGATTTCAATATCCAGGGACCCCATCAGGTTTTTGCCGGTATCGACTATCCCGACACTCATAGTGGGGCCGGTGAAATGTCCAAGGATTACTGGGCGGTTGTCTACAAGGACGGCGATCTTTGGGCAGGCTATGCGAACGCGGACATTCGCGACACTCATGGCGAGGCAGGAGATTGGGGAGAACTTCGCCGTGAAGGCGCCTGCTATGTTGGGAAGGACGTCAAGGTCTGCCTTTGGCGTTAGCCCACTCGCGGCGATTTCAGGTTCAAGCAGATCGATTGGTGGATAAGCTGGTCGCCGCCCAGACTGACTTTTCCCCTCAGAGGAAGCTGCCAGTCGCATTGCGTATCCGACGATCCGGCGCAATGAACACGCAACGCGCTTCCTCGCTGCTTGCTCTCAGCAATATCCGAAATAGGCCATCAGCTCCCGGGCTTCACCCGCCTCGAAACGCGAGGCGACGTCCGCGGGCAGCTTAGATCTCCAGCCGCCCCTGTAGTCGGTGATCGGCTGGTTGACCTGCGCCAAGCGGCGGGCGGAATGCGGCGTGCGAACTTTCCTTTCCCTTCCCCAGACGACGGGATGCCGGTGATAGTCCAGGATGGCCGGGTCGTATGCCACGCCCATGAAGCCGCATAGCCGTTCGATGGAGAGCGCTGGCGATTCGATAAAGTCCTCGTAGCGCCACAGCATGCCCCCGCCCCTCTCGACACAGAGCATCGAGGCCTTGCTGTCGGCAACCCACCGTTGGAAAGCTCGGTCGAAATCGCCCTCGTAACGCTGCCCGAGCGATGTCACGACATCCCGGCCATCGCGCGTGACGACGATGAAACGGGCGCCCGGGATCGCCTCGAGTATCTGACGGGTATGGTGAATATGGCCGGGGGTTTTTTCGACCCAAACGCTCCGGCGCGAAATGGCCGCCCCCAATAAAAGCAAGCTTAGCTTGGTCCATCTGGCGCCGTTGCTCGAGACAAAAGCGCTTGTCTCGCGCGGAACGCTGAAGACGTCGGGATGGGCGGCCAATATCCGGGCAAGCAAGGTCGAGCCGGTATGGCCACAACCACAGATAAATATGGAAACTTTCGGCTTTGGAATAAGCCGAACCACTCCCCTGTTCACTTATTGTGTCCTCCCCCGGACACTTGATCGAACCCTCTTCTTTCGCGGATTGCAATAGAGAATGTTTCCACAGGGACCGCGACCCGCTGCCGTGGCGCCTAAATGCATGTCGCCCAAAAGTGCGCAGCGGTTTTGGGAAAACGACATGCATAGAACAAAGACTTAAAGCGCGTCGCCTGAATTCGTTTCAGCGCGACGCGCTTTAAGACAGCGGCTGGCCTGCCGTGCCAGCCTTCATTTTGGCGAGTTCGCTGCCTTCCAGGAATTTTTCCGACGGCGCGATGCGGAGCGTATTCGACGGCGCTGATGTGTTATGTATTTCATGGAAGGGGCATCCCCCACGTGAAATTGCGACTGGAACGAGCAGGCAAAGCCGCAACTTGAAAGTGCGCGCGATGAGGTTCTGGGCCGCCATTGTTGGTTTGTTTTTCCTGGCAGCAGTCGATCTGCTGCAGGCAAGCGCCCTTGCCGCCGGCAACAATCGGATCGCGCTGGTCATCGGCAACAGCAAGTATGTCTACGCGCCGGCCCTTCCCAATCCCGCCGGCGATGCCCGCCTGATGGCCGACGTGCTGCGCAAGGCGGGGTTCAACGTCATCGAAGGCGTCGATCTCGACTATGCCGGAATGCGCGACCGGTTGAACAAGTTCACCGAGGCTTCGTATGAGGCGGATACGGCGCTGATCTACTACGCCGGCCACGGCATGCAGGTGAACGGCAAGAACTACCTGATCCCCGTCGACGCCGAGCTTACGGCGCCGGCGCATCTCAAGACCCGCACCATCCAGATCGACGAGCTGCTCGCCGCGCTCCCGCCGGACCCGGCTGTCGGCATCGTCATTCTCGACGCCTGCCGCGACAATCCGCTGGCGAGGACGCTGGCGGCGGCGCTGCCGAAGAGCCGCTCGACCACCGCGCCGGGCCTGGCGCCCATCGATGTCAGCGGGTCGGACGTTGGCACCGGTGGCGTGCTGATCGCCTTTGCGACCGATCCCGGGTCCGTGTCCTATGACGGCAACGGCGCCAACAGCCCCTACACGATGTCGCTGGCCAGGCATCTCGCCGAGCCGGGCGTGGAGATCCAGAGCGCGCTGACCCGGGTTCGCGGCGAAGTGACGGCCGAGACGGACGGGCGTCAGCGGCCCTGGCACAATGCCTCGCTCGGCCGTGAGGTCTTTATCGGCCCGCAAACGCCGCCACCCGCCGCCGCGGCTCCGCAGCAGTCCACCACGCAGGCCCCGGCCGAGCCCACGGGCGCGGACGCGCGCGGATGGGAAATCGAGCAGCGTGTGTGGGACGAGGCCTCCAAGCGCAACACGCTCGCGCACTACGAAGCCTACCTGCAGCAATTTCCCAAGGGAGCGTTCGCCGATCTCGCCCGCCTCAACATCGGTCAGCTCAAGAAGCCGTCGATCACTGTCGGCAATGCGCCGACTGCTGTCGCCAATACGCAGAACGACGCGTCGCGGTCGGCCACGGCGGAACCTCCGGCCGCGGCCGCCAATCCGGAAGCCGATGTCGGGACCGAATTGACGGAAAGCGCGATCGGGCTTGATCGTCAGGCGAAGATCGATCTGCAGGAAAGGCTGCTGGCGACCGGTTACGAGCTGGAAGGGGCCGACGGCGACTTCGGCATCAAGACGCGCCGTGCCATCGGCCAGTGGCAGGAAGAAAACAAGCTGCCGCCGACCACCTTTCTGACCTCAGAGCAATATGCTCGCCTCAAACTCGACACGGACGACGCGGTGAAAACCTACCGCGCCCAGCGAGCGTCGGAGGCGGAAGCAAGGAAGCAGGAAAGCGCCACGCCCCAAAAGACGCAGAAACCGCAGCCGGTTGTCCACTCAAAGCCGAGACGCGACCGGCAACGCGAAGCAGCCAATCCAAGACCGGCGCCGAAATCAAGGGCAACGGGACGGAAGTCCGGTTTCCGCACCTGCAGCGGCATCGACGGCACCTTCGAGGTGCCCGCGTCCCAGAGATGTCCGTTGAGCGGCTACGCGCATTATTGAACGGTATCGATGTGGCGAGACGATACTCGCGCGCCGCATCTCTGTCGAAAGGCGGAGATTCGTTATCCGTTGCCGCGCGGCGCCTGTGCTCGGTTGACCGCCTCCGCAAAAAGCGTGTCCTTGGAGCGCCTGCCTACCCCACTCTTCAGGCCGTCGTCGACGAAGCGCTGCATGGCCACAATCTTGTCGTTGCGCTCCTGATCCTTGCGAATGAAGTCGCCCGCATTGGCACCGCACCCTGTCATCGTAGCCATATCGGCCTCCGTACGTGCAGCATCAAGCGCCTCAGCCCGCCGCCCCGGCTTCATGCGCCGCGATCGCCTCCAAGAATATCTCACCGAACTCCCTGAGCTTGGCCTCACCGACGCCGTTCACCTCTGCAAAGGCATCGAGGTCGCGCGGGCGGCGCTCGGCCATGTCGATCAGCGTACGGTCGGAGAAGACGACGTAGGCCGGCACCTGGCGTTCCTTCGCCAGGCGCAGGCGCAGCGCCTTGAGCGCGGCAAGCAGCGCGGCTTCCAGATTATCCGTGCCCGCCGCGGCGGCGCCTTGGGCCGAACGCGCCTTGTTGCGGAGCGAACGGTGCCGCGTCTCGACGCGGTACTCGAACGCTGCCTCGCCGCGGCCGAGCGCGCGGCCGCTTTCGGAAATGGCAAGGCCGCCATAGCCGTCCGGGTCCGGCATCAGGAACCCGCCCGCCACGAGTTGGCGGATCAGCGACAGCCACGCCGGCCTCTTGTGCGCCGTGCCGGTGCCGAAGCTGGCAATGTTTTGATGGCCCCTGGCCAGCACCTTCTCGGTCTCGTGGCCGAGCAGGACGTCGATGACATGGGCGGCCCCGAACCGCTCGCCGGTTTGCACTATGGTCGAAAGGATGATGCGCGCCTCCGTGCTGCCGTCCGCGCGCGGCGCCTGGCCGAGGCAGTTGTCGCAATTACCGCAAGGCGAGGCGCTTTCGCCGAAATAGCCGAGCAGCACCTGGCGGCGGCACTGCGCCGTCTCGCAATAGCCGATCAAGGTGTCCAGCCGGCCGTGCGAGCGCCTTTTGTGCTCCGGCGAGGCGTCCTCGTCGTCGATGAACATGCGGCGTGTGCGGATATCGCCGAAACCGTACAGCATATGCGCCTCGGCTGGCCGCCCGTCGCGGCCGGCGCGGCCGATTTCCTGGTAATAGGCCTCGAGGCTCGCCGGCAGGTCGGTGTGGAAGACATAGGCGACGTCCGGCTTGTCGATGCCCATGCCGAAGGCGATCGTCGCCACCATGACCACGCCGGAGAGAGTCATGAAAGCGTTCTGATTGGCCTCACGTGCCTCCTTGCTCATGCCGGCGTGATAGGCGAGCGCGGTAACGCCGTTTTGCTCGAGGAAGGCCGCCATCTCCTCGGTCTTCCGCCGCGACAGGCAGTAGACGATGCCGCTGCGCCCCGGATGGCGCTCGACGAAGCGCAGCAGCTGGCGCTTGCTGTCCTGCTTCGGCTCGATGGCAAGGCTGATGTTCGGCCTGTCGAAGCCCAGCACCAGCGTGTCGACGCGATCGGCAAACAGCCGCGCCGAGATGTCGGTGCGCGTCGTCTCGTCCGCGGTCGCCGTCAGCGCAATGATCGGCACGTTCGGAAAGATGCCGCGCAGCCGCGCAAGGTCTTCATATTCGCGCCGGAAGGCCGGCCCCCATTGCGAGATGCAATGCGCCTCGTCGACGGCGATCAGGCGGATGTCGAGCCTGGCGAGCGCGTCGAGCATCCGCTCGGTCATCAGCCGCTCCGGCGCGAGATAGAGCAGACGGGTCTGGCCCGAAGCGACGCGGCGCCATGCCGCGACATTGGCATCGCGGTCGAGCGAGGAGTTGATCGTGTCGGCGGCAACGCCGGCGAGCCGCAGCGCCGCGACTTGATCCTGCATCAGCGCCACCAGCGGCGAGACGACGATGGTGAGCCCGCCAAGGACCAGCGCCGGAACCTGGTAGCAGAGCGACTTGCCGGCGCCGGTCGGCATGACCGCCAGCACGTGGCGTCCGCAGAGCAGAGTGTCCATCACGTCGGCCTGGCCGGGGCGAAAATCGTCGAAGCCGAAAACGTCCTTCAGCACGCGCCGTTTCGGATCGCGTCCCTCGGCCGGAATGCCTGCCATCGATGTCCGCATTGAGAATGATTCCCGGATTCGGCTGAGGCCACGTTCTTAGAGTGACGATCGCAGGAAGGCTATCTGGGCAGCAGATCGAGGATGCCGATTTGCACCGCCCTCGGGCATCCGATCAATCGCGGATCAGGCTGCGTTGGGCAATGGGCGCGCCCGCTCGATCCTTTCACGTTCCTTCGGGTCGTGCATCGCCTCCCACAGATCACTGCGCCGCTGCACATTGAGCCAGAACTCGGGGCTGTTGCCGAACACGCGTGCAAGGATAAGCGCGGTCGGCGCGGTAACGTTGCGACGATTGTTGCAGAGCTCGTTGACATGCTTGCGTTGCACACCCATCGCCTCGGCCAAGGCGGCCTGGGTGAGGCCCATCGGCCGCATGAACTCCTCCACCAGAATCTCGCCGATCGTCACCGGTCTGCGCTTGGTCGTCAGCATGCTCCACCTATCTGTAGCTATGGTCGTCAAGATAGACGCTTGACGCTTCACCGCGGCGACCGTCCCATCGGAATACCAGCCGCCACTGCTTGTTGACGCGGATCGAATGGAACCCTTCGAGGTTGCCGCGCAACTTCTCGAAATGATTGCTGGGCGGCACGCGCAAGTCCAGATCGGTCACCGCATCATCGATCATCTGAAGTTTGCGGAACAGCCGCGGCTCGAGATCGGATGGGATATTTCTGGAGCGCACGTCGTCAACGAAGAAGGCTCGCAACCATTCTTCCCGAAAGCCAACGATCATCCCTCACCCCTTGTGAGCGATAGTACCACTCCATGGTATGATCCGCAAACATGCCTTGTGTATGCCTTGTGGTCACCGCATTGCCTTTGCGCGCAAAGGGTGGCTACCTGTCCCGACCCTTGAGCGGAGGAACCGGCAATGATCGACCTGGCCACATTGACGACCTATGTCGCGATCGTGCTCGGCTTCGTCTTCATCCCGGGGCCTGCCACGTTGCTCACCGTGGCCCGGGCGACGAGCTCGGGAACCAAGGTCGGCATCGCCACCGGCGCCGGCGTCGCGGCGGGCGACGTCGTCCACACCGTCATGGCGATCTTCGGCATCTCGGCCATCATCGCCACCTCCGCGATGCTGTTTTCCATCATCAAATATCTCGGCGCGGCCTATCTCGTTTATCTCGGCATCCGCGCCATCCTGGAGAAGGCGCCGGCCGATCTCGCGGGCAGCGCCTTGCCCGTGCCGGCGGGCAAGGCGTTCCGGCAGGCCATATTGACCGAGGTGCTAAACCCGAAGACGGCGCTGTTCTTCCTCGCCTTTCTGCCGCAGTTCGTGCGACCGGAACGCGGATCGGTCGTGCTTCAGCTGGCGATCCTTGGCGCCGTCTTTGTCCTTCTCGGTCTCTTCAGCACGGTGGTCTTCGCCGTCTCTGCCGGAGGTCTGGGCTCCTTCCTGCGCCGCAACCCGGCCGTGCTGAAATGGCAGGGCAAGGTGGTCGGCGGCATCTATTGCGCGCTCGGCGTGCGGCTGGCGCTGCAGCAGCGCTGAGCAGCCTGGTTGTCATCGCCTACGGCGAGCAGCCGTTAAACCTATCTTCACCATATTGCGGCACCGTAGTCGTCCTGCGGCAATGTTTGAGTACCGCGGCGGCGCCACGGGCGCCCCAGGCAACAAACCCGCGCCGTGAGGCGCGGGTTTTCCTTTGGCGAAGCGATCTTCTCAGACGAGGAAGTCTGCCCGGTAAGGCGCGAAACTGTCGACCAGCCGCCCCGCTTCCAGCGCCTTGACGCCGTGCACCAGGTTGGACGGCACGATGAAGCTGCTTCCCGCTTCCAGGATATCCGACCGGCCGTCGACGGTGACTTCGAAGCGGCCCTCGGCGACATAGCTTGCCTGGACATGCGGATGCGAATGAAGCGCGCCGACGCCGCCCTTGTCGAAGGCGAACTCGACCATCATCAGTTCGTCCGTGTGCACCAGCACGCGTCGCCGGTTGCCGTCCGGCGTCGGCGTCCAGGTTTTCTCGTCCGCATGGGAGAAAATGTCGGTCATGGCAGGCTTCCGTTCACAAATTGAAATGGTCAGCGCGCCAGCCAGCCGCCGTCTACCGGCATCACCGCGCCATGCATGTAATCCGACGCGGGCGCCAGCAGGAAAACGGCCGCGTCGCCGATGTCGCAGGGCTGGCCCCAGCGTGCCGCCGGAATGCGCCCGAGGATGGCGGCACTGCGGTCGGGATCGGCGCGCAGGGCCTCGGTGTTGTTGGTCTCGATATAGCCTGGCGCGATGCCGTTGACGTTGATGCCCTTCGGCGCCCATTCGCAGGCGAGCAGCCGCGTGAGGCCGAGCACGCCATGTTTCGAGGCGGTGTAGGAGGCGACGCGGATGCCGCCCTGAAAACTCAGCACCGAGGCGATATTGACGATCTTGCCGCGCCGTCCGGGCTCCGCCAGCACGCGCCTGGCAAAACCCTGGCAGAGCCGAAACACCGTCTTCAAATTGATGTCCATCACCTCGTCCCAGTCGGCCTCGGTCAGGTCGACCGCATCGGCGCGCCGGATGATGCCGGCATTGTTGACCAGCCCATCGAGCGGCCCGCTCCCGTCCCAGATCCGGTCGAGCGTGGCGGCCGCCTTGGCGGGATCGCCGAGATCGGCGGCCACCGCTTCGAAACGTCCCCCTACGGCTGCGACTTTCTCCGCAGTATGGTCCATCGCCGAGCGGCCGACGCCGATAACGGCGCCGCCGGCGCGCGCGACCGACACTGCGATGCCCTGGCCGATGCCGGTGTTGGCGCCGGTGATGAGGATGCGTTTTCCGGCGAGGCTGAAGGCCGAAAGATCGCTCACCTGAGCTGGTCCATCGCAACCGGATCGACGTCGGTATAGTCGACATTGTCGCCGGCCATGGCCCAGATGAAGGCGTAGTTCGAGGTGCCGGCGCCCGAATGGATCGACCAGCCCGGCGACAGCACCGCCTCCTCGTTGCGCATGACGATGTGGCGCGTCTCGTCCGGCTCGCCCATGAAGTGGAAGACGCGCGCGCCCTCGGCCAGGTCGAAATAGAGATAGGCTTCCATGCGCCGGTCATGCACATGGCAAGGCATGGTGTTCCAGACCGATCCAGGCGCAAGCTGGGTCATGCCGACGACGAGCTGGCAGGTTTTTGCGCCGTCGGCAGGGATGAACTGGAAGATCGAGCGCTCGTTGCTGGTCGCCTGGCTGCCGAGATCGAGCCGCCTGGCGTCGCCGATGCGGATCAGCTGGCTTGGATAGACCTGATGCGCCGGCGCGCTCAGCAGATAGAACTTGGCCGGTTCATCTGGATTGGCCGAAGCGAACGACACCTGCTCGGTCCCCATGCCGAGATAGACCATGTCGCGCGCCGCCATCTCATAGGGCAGGCCATCGGCCGTCACGGTACCGGCGTCGCCGATATTGACGGCGATCAGCTCGCGGCGGTCGAGGAACGCCTGGGTGCCGGTCGGCTTGATCGCTTCCAACGGCAGGACCTTATCGACCGGCATGGCGCCGCCGACGATCATGCGATCGTAATGCGTGTAGGTGAGGCTGACGAGGCCGGGCTGGAACAGCCCCTCGACGTGAAAATTGTGCCGCAGCTCGTCGGTTCCCATCGCCGCCGCGGCAATGGGGTCGATGGCGAAGCGCGAGGAGAATTCGGTGTGTTTCTGATCCATCTATCCTGCTCGAATGATCATCCGGTCGATGCCGCCGCCACCGACTTCGCGTAATAGGCCTGCCGCGCCTGCAGGCGCTCGCGGTAGCGCTGCTGGCTGGCGGTGAGATGCGCCCGCATCGCCTCGCGCGCGGCGGTGGCGTCGCCCGCCGAAATCGCGTTGAGGATCACCAGATGCTCGCGCTGCAGGCCGCGCTGGTAGTCGTCGGACTGGACGAGCTCGGTCGACCAGGGCGAGGTGACGTCGCAGGGAATGGCGCGGCGGCCGAGCACGTCGAGCATCTCGACATAGAAGGGATTGTTGGTGGCGCTGGCGATCGCCCGGTGAAAGGCGAGGTCGGCCGGCCCGGTCGGCTGGCTGTCGAGCAGCAGCCGCTCGAACTCGAAGAAGGCCTCCTGGATCGCCGCCTCCTGCGCCGCGTTGCGGCGGATGGCGGCAAGTCCGGCCGATTCGATCTCGATGGCGAGGCGCACCTCGAGCACGTTGAGCGCGATGGAATCCTTGGCCCCCATGTCGGCGGCTAAAACGCCGAGCGTGGTGGAAATGTGCTCCGTGACGAAGACGCCGGCGCCCTGCCGCGCCTCGACCAGGCCATCCGCGGCGAGCTTGGCCAGCGCCTCGCGGATGACGGTGCGGCTGACGCCAAAAGTCTCCGTCAGCTGGCCCTCGGTCGGCAGCTTGTGCCCGGGCGGCATCTCGCCCGCCAGGAGCTGCCTGCGGATCGCCGCGACCACCGTTTCCGACAGTTTCGGCTTCCGTTCGACCCTGAGATCCATTGCGCCTTCGGCCAATTTGCACCCCCTATCTGAATACGCTGGGCAGCCACAGCGAGATCGCGGGAATATACGTCACCAGCCCCAGAACAACGATACCCGCGCCGTAGAACGGCCAGATCGAGCGCATCGCTTCCCACACCGTGATCTTGCCGACGGCGCAGGCGACGAACTGCACCGTTCCGACCGGCGGCGTGTTGAGGCCGATGCCGAGGTTGAGGATGGTGATGACGCCGAAATGCACCGGATCGACGCCGTAGTGCTGGACCAGCGGCAGGAAGATCGGCGTGCAGATGATGATCATCGGCCCCATGTCCATGAAGGTGCCGAGGAGCAGCATCAGCACGTTGAGCAGCAAAAGCACGACCAGCGGATCGGTGGAGATGGCGTTCATGCCGGCGATCAGGAGCACCGGCACCTTGAGATAGGCCATCAGCCAGCTGAACGACGCCGCCATGCCGATGATCAGCAGCACCATCGAGGTCGTGCGCACCGCGCCCAGCGTGGCGTGGACGAAATCGTTCCAGCACATCGAGCGGTAGACGAACACCGTCACCAGCAAGGCATAGAGGATGGCGATGCAGGAGCTTTCGGTCGCCGTGAAGATGCCGGAGCGCACGCCGCCGAAGATGATGCCGACCAGAAGCAGGCCGGGGATGGCGATCAGCGCCAGTTGCCCGACGCGGGCGAGGCCTGGGAAAGGCTCGACCGGATAGCCGCGCTTGCGCGCCACGATATAGGCGGTGACCATCAGCGATGCCGCGAACAAAAGCCCCGGCAGGATGCCGGCGGTGAACAGGTCGGCGATCGAAATCTTGCCGCCGCCGGCGATGGAATAGATGATCATGTTCTGCGACGGCGGCAGGAGCAGCGCGATCAGCGCCGCCATCGAGGTGACGTTGACGGCATAGTCGGCGCCGTAGCCGCGCGCCTTCATCTGCGGGATCATCAACCCACCGACGGCTGCCGCTTCCGCCACCGCCGAGCCGGAGATGCCGCCGAACAGCGTGCCGGCGATGATGTTGACCTGGCCGAGCCCGCCGCGCACATGGCCGACCAGCGAGCCGGCAAAGGAAACGATGCGCTGCGCGATGCCGCCGCGCACCATCAGGTCGCCGGCATAGATGAAAAACGGGATCGCCATCAGCGAGAACACGCTCATGCCCGACTTCAGCTGCTGGAAGACGACCAGAGGCGGCAGGCCGAGATAGAGCACGGTGGCAAAGGACGCCGCGCCCAGGCAGAAGGCGATCGGCGTGCCGGCGAACATCAACAGCGTGAAGACGCCGAACAGGATCCAGAGTTCCATCTAGGCCTCCTGCACCGCCGGCATCTCGGGCACGTCCTCGAGATTGAGGTCCTTGTCGACGTCGACTCCCGACCAGCGCAGCGCGATCCGTTCGGCTGAAAACAGGCAGATCAGCACGCCGCCTGTGACCAGCGGCAGATAGTCGAACCCGCCCGGCAGCTCGAGCGCCGGAATGATGGTGTGCCAGGTGAGCCCGACCAGCTTGCAGCCATACCAGACCATGCCGACGCCGAAAGCGAGCGCGATCAGGTCGGAGAGCGTGCGCAACACCCCTTTGCTGCCTTTCGGCAGGACATAGACCAGCACGTCGAAGCCCATATGGTAGTTCTCGCGCACGCCGACTGCAGCACCCAGGAAGATGAACCAGTTCATCAGCATGATGGCGCTGGTCTCGGTCCAGCTTGGCGAGCTGTTGAGCACGAAGCGGAAGAACACCTGGTAGGCGACCAAAGCGGTCATGGCGACCAGGCCGAAGCCGGCGAGATAGAGCGCGCCGTCGCAGATCCGCGACAGCACGATGCTGAAGCGCGGCGGCGCTTCGCCTGCCTTTGTTGCTGTCGCCATCCGATCCTCCCGATCCTCAGCCGTTCAAGAGCCGCAGGACGGGCGCGTGGCCCGCCCTGCGCTAAGTCTCATTTGGTCGCCTGGATGCGCGCGGCGAGGTCCTTAAGCTCGGGCGTCGACAGATATTTGTCGTAGACCGGCTTCATGGCATCGATCAGTGGCTGCTTGTCGATCTCGCTGACCTTGACGCCGGCCTTCTCGACGATGTCGCGCGACTTCTTCTCCTGCGCGTCCCAGAGCTCGCGCATCTTGACGACGCTGTCCTTGGCCGCCTGCCTGACGATCGCCTGGTCTTCCGGCGAGAGCTTGTCCCAGCTCGCCTTCGCCATCACCAGCACTTCCGGCACGATCTGGTGCTGGTCGATCGTGTAGTGCTTGGCGACCTCGTAATGCTTGGCGGATTCGAAGCTCGGCCAGTTGTTCTCGGCGCCGTCGATGACGCCGGTTTCCAGCGCCGAATAGACCTCGCCATAGGCCATCGGCGTGGCGTTGGCGCCGAGCGCGTTGACCATGTCGACGAACACGTCCGACTGGATGACGCGGAACTTCATCCCCTTCAGGTCGGCGATCGAGGTGATGTCCTTCTTGGTGTTGTAGAAGGAGCGCGCGCCGGAATCGTAGAAAGCAAGGCCGACGAGATCATGCGCCTCGAAGGCTTTCAAGATCTCGTCGCCGATCGGTCCGTCCATGACGTGGCGCATCTGGTCGACGGAGCGGAACATGTAGGGCAGCGACGGCACCTGCGTCTCCGGCACGATGCCGTTGAACGGTCCCATCGACACGCGGTTGAGATCGATGACGCCGGTCTGCGTCTGCTCGATCGTATCCTTCTCCTCGCCGAGCTGCGCCGAATGGTAAACCTCGATCGAATAGCGGCCATTGGTCCGCTGCTTGATCAGCTCGCCCATATATTTGACCGCCTCGACGGTCGGATAACCGTCCGGATGGGTGTCGGCCGAGCGCAGCACGGTCTCGGCGTTGGCGATGCCGATCAACAGCGAGCCGAAGGCGAATGTGGCCGCCGTCAATTTCGAAAAATGCAACATGACTTCCTCCCTTTGAAACCCTGACGATCGGCTCAAAGCCGATACGCCTTTTTGGCAAGCGTGTAGGCAAGCTCCGCCGCCAGATCATGCGCTTCCTCCTCGCGCAACCGATGCTCGGCGACGAGCCGCGCCAGGAAGGCGCAGTCGACGCGGCGGGCGATGTCGTGGCGCGCCGGAATCGACGGAAAGGCGCGCGTGTCGTCGTTGAAGCCGACGGTGTTGTAGAAGCCGGCCGTCTCGGCGGTCATCTCGCGGAAGCGGCGCATGCCTTCCGGGCTGTCGTGGAACCACCAGGCCGGCCCGAGTTTCAGCGCCGGATAGACGCCGGCGAGCGGCGCCAGCTCGCGCGCATAGCTGGTCTCGTCCAGCGTGAACAGGATGATCGTGAGGTCGCGCTCCAGCCCGACGCAATCGAGCAGCGGCTTCAGCGCCGTCACATAGTCGGTCCTGGTCGGGATATCGAAACCCTTGTCGCGGCCGAATTTCTGGAAAACGGCCGGCGAATGGTTGCGCCACGATCCGGGATGGATCTGCAGCACCAGGCCATCGTCGCGGCTCATCTTGGCCATTTCGGTCAGCATCTGGGCGCGGAACAGCTTTCGCTCCCGCTCGTCCTTCGAGCCGCGGCGGATGCGGTTGAACAGCTCCTCGGCCCCGGCGCCGGAAAGATTGGCGGTCTCGGCGGTCGGATGGCCGTGGTCCGACGAGGTCGCGCCGAATTCCTTGAAATAGGCGCGGCGCTGACGGTGCGCGTCGAGGTAGCCGGCCCAGTTGCCGGTGTCGCAGCCGGTGATCTCGCCGAGACGGTCGAGATTGGCCAGGAATCCTTCGAAGTCGGGATCGACCACGGCGTCCGGCCGGTAGGCGGTGACGACGCGCCCCTTCCAGCCGCTGTCGCGGATCATCCGATGCCATTTGAGATCGTCGAGCGCGCCTTCGGTCGTGGCGATCACCTCGATGTTGAAGCGCTCGAACAGCGCCCGCGGCCGATAGTCGTCGCGCCGAAGCAGCGCCGCGATCGTATCGTAGTGGCGGTCGGCGGTGCTTGCGCTGAGCGGCTCGTCAATGCCGAACAGATGCTCGAAAACATGGTCGAGCCAGAGCCGTGTCGGCGTGCCGCGGAAGAGATAATAGTGCTCGGCGAAGCGTCGCCAGATCGTTCTGCCGTCAGTCTCGACCGGGGCGCCGTCGAGCGTCGGCACGCCGAGCTCTTCCAGCCCCACGCCCTGGCTGAACAGCATGCGGAAAATGTAATGGTCCGGCACGATCAGCAATTGCGCCGGATCGGGAAACGGCTCGTTGAGCGCATACCAGCGCGGGTCGGTATGACCATGCGGGCTGACGATGGGCAGGTCTTTCACACCGGCATAAAGGGCGCGAGCCAGCGTTCGCGTTTCCGGCGCGAACAGCAGGTCGGGATCGGTCAGTGCAGCCACTCGGCTCCTCCCAGGCTGATATATTGGTAGATCGGCCACAGATAATGTCAACATACAAAAATCATTAAGTTGTATGATGACTTTTGCATAAGGCGCTGGCATTGTACGGGGCAGCGACGGATGCTACGCCGCAGCCGTCCCATTGCTGCCCAGAGAGCGGTTCGACGCGCCGACCGGAGACTTCAAACGCCAATGACCAGCCGTCTTTCGAACGCCACGATCGCGGAGCTGCCGGGCGCAGTCGCCATACCGCGCTACGACCGCGCTGTTGTGACGCCCGGCATCGTCCATCTCGGTGTCGGCGCTTTCCACCGCACTCACCAGGCGGCCTATGTCGATGCTTGCCTGGCGGATGGCGAGACGGGCTGGGGCATCGTCGGCGTGTCGCTGCGCAGTCCCGACACGCGCGATGCGCTGGCGCCGCAGGATGGGCTCTACACGCTGGCGGTGAGGGACAGCGCCGGCGAACAGTTGCAGGTGATCGGCTCGATCCTGTCGCTGCTGGTGGCGCCGGAAGATCCCGGCGCGGTGCTCGCCGCGCTGACCGATCCGCGCATCCGCATCGTCACGCTGACCATCACCGAAAAGGCGTATCTGAGAGCCGCCGACGGCACGCTGGACAAAGCCCATCCCGATATTGTCCACGATCTGGCGAACCCAGGATCGCCGAAGACGGCGCATGGTTTTCTCACCGAGGCGCTCGCGCGCCGTCGCGCTGCCGGCACGCCATCCTTCACCGTGCTCTGCTGCGACAACCTTCCAGCCAACGGCGCGACGCTGCACCGGCTGCTGGTCGAGTTTACCGAGCTGCGCGACTTACGGCTCATCCGCAAGGATGATGCCGCGCTCGCCCGCCAGGGCGATGCCGCCCATGCCGCAGGCGCCCGTCCGTTAGCCGGCCATGTCGCCGACGAAGTGGCCTTCCCGTCGAGCATGGTCGACCGCATCGTGCCGGCGACCACCGATGCCGACCGCGCCCGCATCGCTGGCGAGCTCGGCCTCGAGGATGCCTGGCCGGTGATGACCGAGCCGTTCCGCCAATGGGTGATCGAGGATCGTTTCCCGGCCGGGCGGCCGGCCTGGGAAAAGTTCGGCGTCACCATGGTCGAGGACGTCGGTCCGTTCGAGGATATGAAGCTCAGACTGCTCAACGGCGCCCATTCGGGCACAGCCTATCTCGGCCTGCTCAGCGGCCACGCCACCGTCGATCGCGCTTTTGCCGATCCGGCGATCCGACAATTCGTCGATGCCTTGTGGGCCGAAGCCATCCCGACACTGCCGGGCGACGCCGGGCTCGATACGAGCGCCTATACGGCCGAGCTCGCCGAGCGATTCTCGAACACGGCGCTCGCCCACCGCACGGCGCAAATCGCCAATGACGGCAGCCAGAAGCTGCCGCAGCGCATCGTCGCTTCCGCCCTCGCCCGGCTGGAGGCGGGCCTGCTGCCGGAACATCTGTCGCTCGTTGTCGCGGCCTGGATCGCCGCCTGCGCCGCGCGCGGCGGGACTTTGCCCGAGGGCCACTTCACCGATCCGCTGGATGGCGCCATCACCGACCTGTTCGGCCGCAACCTGCCGACAGCAGAAATGACGACGGCCGTGTTCGACCTCACCGGCTTTGCCAAGGATCATCCGGAGCGGCAGAAATTGATCGAGTTCGTCACCACTCATCTCGTCCGTTTCAAGCAGGGCGGCCCGGCGCTTGCCTTTGCAGCCCTGGGCATCGGCAACAAGAGTGGAACGGCCGAATAGCCTTTTCCGCCAGGCATTCGTCAAACAGCGCGTTGGGACCGCTTCACACTTACTCGCCGGCCGAACCGTTAACGACTTGCCGCGCGGCATAGTCGACCCCGTTCGAATTCCAAAACAGGCGCACCGCCTTGCCGACCAGATTGTCGTAAGGCACCGTGCCCATGGTGAAGCGGCTGTCCGCGGAATTGTCACGGTTGTCACCGAGCATGAAATATTCTCCCGCCGGCACCGTGATTTCCGGCGTGTCGTCGCCGACCGAGCTCACGTCATAGTCGATCACCAGGTAGGAGACGCCTTCCGGCAGCGTCTCCCGCTGCAGCCGGGCCGAGCGTATGTCTTGGGTGGAATATTCGCCGAGGTCCTCGAGCTTGACGGCGACGCGGTTGATGAAGAGCCGGCCGTCGACCATCTGGATCCGGTCTCCCGGCAGGCCGACGATGCGCCTGACGTAGTCGGTGCCGGGGTCGCCGCGCGGCCTGAAAACCACCACGTCTCCCCGCTTCGGCAGGCTGCCGAGGACCCGCCCCTCGATCGGCAGCAAGCCGAAGGGAACGCTGTAGCGGCTATAGCCGTAGATCGATTTGGAGACGAAGAAGTAGTCGCCGACCTGAAGCGTCGGCTCCATGCTGCCGGACGGCATCGAAAAAGGCTGGAACAGGAAAGTGCGGATCGCGAAGGCCGCGCCATAGGAGGTGAGAACGGCCAGAACCAGGACGGACAGGCCGTGCGCGTACCACTTGTCCGGTCTGAAGCGCTGCGCGAAGGGGACGACAATCGCTGCCGACAGAGCCGCCAGGCCGAGCCCCGAAAGGTCGGCGACCCCGGCGAGGTTCGCCCCGGGAAAGACCGGAAATCCGATGTAGCAGACAGCCAAGACAGCCAGGCTAAGCACGATCAGGCACGCGACGGCCAACCAGCCGGCGCCGATCCACAGAAAGCCGCCGAACGGCCCGCCCAACACCGACACGAGCGCCGTCGACCATCTGGATCGTGAGACTGGTTCGCTGGACATCCGGCGCCCTTCTGACAAGTAGGGCGGACTGTCCATCAAACGAAAAAGTGGGGCAAGCCCCGCCATCAGCTGGCCAAAAATCTCTACGTCTTGTCATTGTGCGGATCATCGCTCGCTAGTGCAGCCCTACTGGCCATTTCTCTCGAGCACCCTTCAACCTCGCGTCTAAACCCCGTTTATCGATAAGTTCAATAAAGTCTAGAAGGTTTGCGAGTATTCGATGCAATCTAACCTTTCTAAAATCTTTCCCATCGGTTTCAAAATCAACAATAAAATTGAAAACGATTTCTGCCCAAGACTTAATCGCATTCTCAGTATCACTGTTTACCATTTCAACAAATCGCGCATAGCCAACAATCGCTCTGCCTGCGCCTTTGGAATCGATCATAGATTCTCCGATCGCCCGCAGCTCTTCGCGAAAAACGAGAGTATCCCTCCAAACGCGCCAGTCCTCTGAATTGTTCAGGTGACCATCCGCGAAAGCGCTTCTGATACTGGCTAGGGACCGCTCAACCTTAACTGTATGTTGATTTTCGGATGTCTGATAAAAAGTAAGCTCCTGGCGGTAGAGTTCTAGCCATCCGAGGAAAGCGCAGAACCGATACAAGGTGCTTATTAACTTGTAGCGCTGGAAATAAGGATCCTGATCGCTATTTTTTTCCTGCTTTGCAGGTCTAGAGACATAGACGTTAGACTTGAGAAATACAGTTGGATAGGTATCACAAATTTCGATGATACGAGAGGCAAGTTCTCAAGCAGAGAGTTGAAGAGGATCACGATACTTCTGATATATCTGCTCAAGAGCGCGGCCTTGCTTCCAAAGCTCGAATGAGCGCGAAAAAAAGTAATCTTTTATTACAATTCCAAGAATGGAGCCGATTGTCGACACGAGGGCGCCTACAAAGGCAAAACCCAGCCAAGTCTTCAAATCCAATCCAAACATAGAGAGCCCCCCGATCGCAACCAATGACCGAGGATAACAAGTGGAAGCTAGTAAATCGAGAGTATGTACGCTGGATCTGGTCTGCCGGCGAAAAGAGAGTCGCGACCAGAGGCTCCTCAGGCCGGCAGCAGCGCGCCTTCCAGCGTGGTGAGCTGGCTGAGGAATTGCTCGGCCTTGGCGCGGCTCTCGTCATCCTTGGCGTCGGCGGCGTCTTCCCTGGCCTCCTGGATGCGGCGGGTAATGTCGGCGCGGTCGATGTCGTTCACATGCGTCGCCGACTCGGCAAGCAGCGTGCAACCGGAAGGCAGGATGTCGGCGAAGCCGCCGAATACGACATAGCGCTCTTCCTTGCCGGCAGCGGTCTTCACCGTGACGACGCCGGGCTTGATCGTGGTCATGACCGGCGCGTGCTGCGCCAACACGGTCATCTCGCCTTCGGCGCCCGGGATGACCACGAATTCCACCTGCTCGGAAACGAGCAGCCGCTCCGGCGAGACCAGTTCGAACTTGAAAGCTTCAGCCATGATCAAATTAGCGAGTAGGGAGTAGGGAGTAGTCAGTAGTGGCGGTCCAAACGGACGGAGCCACAAACCTGCTAATCCCTACTCACTACTCACTACTCCCTATTCCCTTGATTACGCCGCTTCAGCCGCGAGGCGCTGCGCCTTCTCGACCGCTTCCTCGATGCCCCCGACCATGTAGAAGGCGGCTTCCGGCAGGTGGTCGTAGTCGCCGGCGCAAAGCCCCTTGAAGCCCTTGATGGTGTCGGCGAGGTCGACCAGCTTGCCCGGCGAACCCGTGAACACTTCGGCGACGAAGAACGGCTGCGACAGGAAGCGCTCGATCTTGCGGGCGCGGGCAACGGTCTGCTTGTCCTCTTCCGACAGCTCGTCCATGCCAAGGATCGCGATGATGTCCTGCAGCGACTTGTAGCGCTGCAGGATCGACTGCACCTGGCGGGCGACCTGGTAGTGCTCCTCGCCGACGACCATCGGGTCGAGCATGCGCGAGGTCGAGTCAAGCGGATCGACGGCCGGGTAGATGCCCTTTTCCGAGATGGCGCGGTTGAGCACGGTGGTGGCGTCGAGGTGGGCGAACGAGGTCGCCGGCGCCGGGTCGGTCAAGTCGTCGGCCGGCACGTAGATGGCCTGCACCGAGGTGATCGAGCCCTTGGTCGTGGTGGTGATGCGCTCCTGCAGGGCGCCCATGTCGGTGGCCAGCGTCGGCTGATAGCCCACGGCCGAAGGAATACGGCCGAGCAGCGCCGACACTTCCGAACCCGCCTGGGTGAAGCGGAAGATGTTGTCGACGAAGAACAGCACGTCCTGGCCCTGGTCGCGGAAATATTCGGCGACGGTGAGGCCGGTGAGGCCGACGCGGGCGCGCGCGCCCGGCGGCTCGTTCATCTGGCCGTAGACGAGCGCTGCCTTCGAGCCCTGGCCGCCGCCCTTCTTGTTGACGCCCGATTCGATGAACTCGTGATAGAGGTCGTTGCCTTCGCGGGTGCGCTCGCCGACGCCGGCGAACACCGAGAAGCCGCCGTGGGCCTTGGCGACGTTGTTGATCAGCTCCTGGATCAGCACGGTCTTGCCGACGCCGGCGCCGCCGAACAGGCCGATCTTGCCGCCGCGGGCGTAAGGCGCGAGCAGGTCGAGAACCTTGATGCCGGTGACCAGGATCTGCGCTTCGGTCGACTGGTCGACATAGGCCGGAGCCGGCTGGTGGATGGCGCGCAGCTCGACGGCGTCGACCGGGCCTGCTTCGTCGACCGGCTCGCCGATGACGTTGATGATGCGGCCGAGCATGCCCGGACCGACCGGAACCGAGATCGGCCCGCCGGTATCGAAGACGTCCTGGCCGCGAACCAGACCTTCGGTCGAGTCCATGGCGATGCAGCGCACGGTGTTCTCGCCGAGATGCTGGGCGACCTCGAGCACCAGGCGGTTGCCGACATTGTCGGTTTCGAGCGCGTTCAGAATGGCCGGCAGATGGTCTTCGAACTGCACGTCGACGACCGCGCCGATGACCTGGCGGACCTTGCCGGCGGCGCCAACCCGCTTCGCCGCAACGCTGGCCGCCTTGGCGGGCGCCGCTGCCTTGGCCGGAGCGGCCGCCTTCTTGGCCGGAGCGGCCTTCGCGGCTGCTGCCGGAGCCTTTGCCGCCTTGGGGGCCGGTGCCGCCTTGGCGGCGGTCTTCGGGGTAGCTGCTTTCGCCATCGTCTTTGCCCTTTTCGTCTATCCGTTGTTCACGCCGTCCGCTGCGAGGTCATCGCCCCCGCGCGGCGCGTGCTTAGAGCGCCTCGGCGCCCGAAATGATTTCGATCAGTTCCTTGGTGATCTGCGCCTGCCGCTGGCGGTTGTAGGTGATCGACAGCCTGTTGATCATGTCGCCGGCGTTGCGCGTCGCATTGTCCATCGCGCTCATCTTGGCGCCCATCTCGCCGGCCGCGTTCTCGAGCAGCGCCCGGAAGATCTGCACGGCGATGTTGCGCGGGATGAGGTCGGAGAGGATTTCGCCCGGCTCCGGCTCGTACTCGTAGACGGCGGTGGCGCCGTTGCTCGTTTCGGCAGCAGTGGAAGCCTGGGCCGCCGGGATGATCTGCTGCGCCGTCGGGATCTGGCTGATCACCGACTTGAACTGCGAATAGAACAGCGTGCAGACGTCGAAGCCGCCCTGGTTGAACAGGTTGATCACCTTGCGCGCGATCGCATCGGCATTGACGAAGCCGAGCGTCTTGACCTCGCGCAGATCGACGCGCTCGAGGATCAGCGAGGCATACTCGCGGCGCAGGATGTCAAAACCCTTCTTGCCGACGCAGATGATCTTGACCTGCTTGCCGTCGGCGAGAAGCCGGCGGATATGGTCGCGGGCAAGGCGCGCGATCTGCGAGTTGAAGCCGCCGCACAGGCCGCGCTCGGCGGTGCAGACGATGAGCAGCTGCACGTCGTCCCTGCCGGTGCCGGTCATCAGCGCCGGGGCGTCGCCGCCGCTCCCGACCGCCTGGGTGATGTTGGCCAGCACCACGCCCATCCGCTCGGAATAGGGTCTGGCGGCTTCCGCCGCTTCCTGCGCGCGACGCAGCTTCGCCGCGGCGACCATCTGCATCGCCTTGGTGATCTTCTGCGTCGCCTTGACCGAGGCGATACGGTTACGAAGGTCTTTTAACGAAGCCATGCTTCAAACCCGATCCCGTCCGGCTTCGTTCAAGCAAAGGTCTTGGCGAAGGCGTCGATTTCCGCCTTCAGCTTGGCGCGCAGATCGTCCGACAGCGCCTTCTCGTTGCGGATGCCGTCGAGCACGTCCTTGCCGGCCGAGCGCATGTGGCTGAGCAGGCCATGCTCGAACTTGCCGACCTGGTTGAGCGCCAGCTTGTCGAGGTAGCCGTTGACGCCGGCGAAGATCACCGCGACCTGCTCTTCCGTCTTGAGCGGCGAGAACTGCGGCTGCTTGAGCAACTCGGTCAGCCGCGAGCCGCGATTGAGCAAGCGCTGCGTCGCGGCGTCGAGGTCGGAGCCGAACTGCGCGAAGGCCGCCATTTCGCGGTACTGGGCGAGCTCGCCCTTGATCGAGCCGGCGACCTGCTTCATCGCCTTGACCTGCGCCGACGAGCCGACCCGCGACACCGACAGACCGACGTTCACCGCCGGGCGGATGCCCTGGAAGAACAGGTTGGTCTCGAGGAAGATCTGGCCGTCGGTGATCGAGATCACGTTGGTCGGGATATAGGCCGACACGTCGTTGGCCTGCGTCTCGATGATCGGCAGCGCGGTCAGCGAGCCATTGCCGTTGTCGTCATTGAGCTTGGCGGCGCGCTCGAGCAGGCGCGAGTGCAGATAGAAGACGTCGCCCGGATAGGCTTCGCGGCCCGGCGGGCGGCGCAGCAGCAGCGACATCTGGCGATAGGCGACGGCCTGCTTCGACAGGTCGTCATAGCTGATCAAGGCATGCATGCCGTTGTCGCGAAAATACTCGCCCATCGTGCAGCCGGCGAACGGCGCCAGGAACTGCATCGGCGCCGGGTCGGACGCGGTGGCGGCGATGATGATGGAGTAGTCGAGCGCGCCGCGCTCCTCCAGCACCTTCACGAACTGCGCGACGGTCGAGCGCTTCTGGCCGACGGCGACGTAGACGCAGTAGAGCTTCTCCTTCTCCGGGCCGTTGTCGTGCACCGACTTCTGGTTCAGCATCGTGTCGAGGATGATGGCGGTCTTGCCGGTCTGGCGGTCGCCGATGACCAGCTCGCGCTGGCCGCGGCCGACCGGGATCAGCGCGTCGATGGCCTTGAGGCCGGTCGACATCGGCTCATGCACCGACTTGCGCGGAATGATGCCGGGCGCCTTGACGTCGACACGCTTGCGTTCGGTCGCCTTGATCGGGCCCTTGCCGTCGATCGGGTTGCCGAGCGCGTCGACGACGCGGCCGAGCAGGCCGGGGCCGACCGGAACGTCGACGATGGCGCCGGTGCGCTTGACGGTGTCGCCTTCCTTGATGTCGCGGTCGTTGCCGAAGATGACGACGCCGACATTGTCGGCTTCGAGGTTCAGCGCCATGCCGCGGATGCCGCCAGGAAATTCGACCATCTCGCCGGCCTGGACATTGTCGAGGCCGTAGACGCGGGCGATGCCGTCACCGACGGACAGAACCTGGCCGACTTCGGAGACCTCGGCCTCCTTGCCGAAATTCTTGATCTGGTCTTTCAGAATTGCGGAAATTTCCGCGGCGCGGATGTCCATCAGCCGACCTCTTTCAGTGCAAGCTTGAGCGAATTGAGTTTGGTTTTGAGCGACGTATCGATCTGGCGCGAGCCCATCTTGACGATCAGGCCGCCGAGCAGCGACGGATCGACGGTCATGGCGATGGCCACGTCCTTGCCGGCGATGCTCTTCAGCGTCGCCTTGAGCTCGGTCTGCTGCGCGGCCGTCAGCGCATGCGCCGAGGTGACTTCGGCGGACGCCTCGCCGCGATGGTCGGCGGCGATCTGGCGGAACGCCTTGATCATGCCGGGCACGGCGAACAGGCGGCGGTTCTTGGCGACGACGCGCAGGAAGTTGCCGACCAGGCCGGTGATCTTGGCTTTGGAGATGATCGCGCCGATCGCCTTGGCCTGGTCCTCGCTGGAGAACACCGGGCTGTTGATCAGCCGGGCAAGGTCGGCGCTGCCGTTGAGCATCGCCTCGAAGTCATTGAGGTCGGCCTCGACCTTGGCGACCGAGTTTTCCTGCAGTGCGAGCTCGAATAGCGAGCCTGCATAGCGTTCTGCGACAGCTGAGATTGGCGAGGACGATTGGGCCACGGACCGTCTTTTCTCTTGTCTGACAGGCCGCAGATTGTTGGCGCGAGCAAAAACTCTGGCTAAATCTTTGACCTTACTGCGATTTTTCCAAGCACGGAGGGATGGCTTCCGCTATCCCCGGCCGAAAGTCGATTGCCGTCTAGCACAGGCCTTTTAAGACCGCAATGCATCGTCCGGCATGGTTTTCAGGCACTTTTGTCGCATCAGGTAGCAAAGGCCAACCCTAAGTGCCCGATTAGTCGCGAATTCACGGCACGAAGCCGAAGGCAAAGGCCAGCGGCAGCGCCGCCAGCGCCAATTCAACCACGATGGAGGCCCAGTTGAAAGGAGTGTTGGCGCCGTCCGACATCATCGACAAAAGCCGGCCGAAAGCAGTGAACAGCCAGGAAAAACCGAGCGCCATGTAAAGCAGCGGCTGCGCCAAGAGGATGCAGCATAGGCTGACGCCGAGATAGAAGCCCGACATGCGGCCGCGCCCCTCGGCGATCGCCGCCGCCTTCTCCGGCTTGGCCTGCAGGCGCAGGATGCGGAAGGCGAGGTTCGGCGCCAGGAACAGGATGAGGCCGATGAGCAAGGTCACGACGGCGCTCGACCATGCCAGCCACTCGCCCTGACTCGCGGGCCACGGAAACGCGAATTCCATCTTGTCCCCTCGTAAATGCTTGTTTGAAATTCGAACATTCTAGCTGAGGAACAGCCGCGCGCCAGATGGCGGCCCGCACATTAGAAATCGCGCATCAGGAAGCACCCAATCAATCGAGCGCGAAGTCGACCGCGGCCTCGGCATGGATGCGCGTGGTGTCGAACACCGGGATGTCGAAATCGCCCTGACCGATCAGCATGGTGATCTCGGTGCAGCCCATGATGACGCTGTCCACCTTCTCGTCGCGCCGCATGCGGCCGACCTCGGCGACATAGGCGGCCTTCGAGTCATCCTTGACGATGCCCTGGCAGAGTTCGTCGTAGATCACCTTATGCACCAAGTCGCGGCCTGCCTGATTCGGCACCACCGGCTGCAAGCCGTATTTGTCGGCGAGCCGCCCCTTGTAGAAATCCTGCTCCATGGTGAAGCGCGTGGCGAGCAGCGCCGGGCGCTTCACGCCCGCTTCGACGACGGCGCGCGCCGTCGCATCCGCGATATGGATCAGCGGGATCGACACCGCCGCCTGCACCTCGTCGGCCAGCTTGTGCATGGTATTGGTGCAGATCACCAGGCCTTGCGCACCGGCTGCCTCCAATCCGCGTGCTGCCTCGACGAGAAGAGCGCCGGCGCCTTCCCAATCGCCCGCATGCTGGCGTTCGGCGATCTCGGAGAAATCGAACGACCACAAGAGCAGCTTCGCCGAATGCAGCCCGCCTAGCCGCTCGCGCACGATCTCGTTGAGCAGCCGGTAATAGATCGCCGTCGATTCCCAGCTCATGCCGCCGAGCAGGCCCAAGGTTTTCATAGTCGAACGCTCCAGCAGACTAGACGATGTCCTTACAGAAAGCTCTGCGGGTCGATGTCGACCTGCACCCGCACCGAGCCGCGCAGTTTTGGCCCATCCGCTAGCATGGCGCGAATGAAACCTTGCATGTCGGCGCGCCGCTCGCCCTGCACCAGCAGGCGGAAACGGTGGCGGCCGCCGATCAGCGACAGCGGCGCCTCGGCCGGGCCGAGCACGAAGAGATCCGAAGCCTGTGGAGCTGCACGCCTCAATCCTCGCGCATGGCCCTCGGCCTCGCCTCGCGTCGCGGCGCTGACGATGATGCCGGCGAGCCGGCCGAAAGGCGGCAGCGCCGCCCGCTCGCGCTCGGCGATCTCGCGCTCATAAAAGGCTTCCGAATCGCCGGAGACGATCGCCCGCATCACCGGATGGTCCGGCTGGTAGGTCTGTAAGAGGCCGAGGCTCTTCTTGCCGGTGCGGCCGGCGCGGCCGGTCACCTGGCTGAGCAGCTGGAAGGTGCGCTCGGCGGCGCGCGGATCGCCATTGGCCAGGCCGAGATCGGCGTCGACGACGCCGACCAGCGTCATGCCGGGGAAATTGTGGCCCTTGGCGACGAGCTGCGTGCCGATGACGATATCGGCCTCGCCATTGGCGACGGCCTCCAATTCCAATCTGAGCCGGCGCACGCCGCCCAGCAGGTCCGACGACAGCACGATGGTGCGCGCCTCAGGGAAATGCGCCACCACCTCCTCGGCGATGCGCTCGACACCCGGCCCGCACGCCACCAGGTGATCAAGCGTGCCGCATTCCGGGCAGGCTTCCGGCCGCCGCTCATTGTGGCCGCAATGATGGCAGACCAGCTGGCCGCGAAAACGGTGCTCGACCAGCCAGGCCGAGCAGACCGGACAGCCGAAGCGATGGCCGCACACCCTGCATAGCGTCAACGGCGCATAGCCGCGCCGGTTGAGAAAGAGCAGCGACTGCTCTTGTCTCTCCAGCGTGCGCTGCATCTGCTCCAAAAGGAGAGGCGACAGGAAGCCGCCGCGCGCCGGCGGGGCGCGCCGCATGTCGATCGACTTCAATTCGGGCAGCGCTGCCTCGGCGAAGCGCGACGACAGCACCGCTCTGGTGTAGCGGCCCTGGCTGGCATTGACCCGGCTTTCCACCGAGGGCGTCGCCGAGGCGAGCACGACCGGGAAAGCGCCGATATGGCTACGCACCACCGCCATGTCGCGGGCATTGTAGAAGACGCGGTCCTCCTGCTTGTAGGCGGGGTCATGCTCCTCGTCGACGACGATCAGGCCGAGCTCCTTGAACGGCAGGAACAGCGCCGAGCGCGCCCCGGCGACGACGCGCACGCCGCCTTCCGCCACCTGCCGCCAGACGCGCTCGCGCATTCTGGGCGGTAAGTCGGAATGCCACTCCGCCGGCTTGGCGCCGAACCGGTCCTGGAAGCGTTCGAGGAAGGCATGAGTGAGCGCGATTTCCGGCAGCAGAATCAGCACCTGCCTGCCCTTGTCGAGCGCCGCCGCCACCGCCTCGAAATAGACCTCGGTCTTGCCCGATCCGGTGACACCGTCGAGCAGCGTGACGTTGAAGGCATCCGCCGCGACAGCGGCGCGCAGCTTCTCGGCTGCCGCTTTCTGGTCCGGCATCAATTCCGGCACGGCATGGCCAGGATCGGGCGCCGCCACCACCGGCCGTGGCGGGATCATCACCGTCTCGAACACGCCCTGTGCTCTCAGCCCGTCGATGACGGTCGAGGAGACGCCCGCCGCATGGGCGAGGCCGGAGCGCGTCCAGGCAAGCCCACCCTCGGCCGTCTCCAGCACCCGCCGCCGCGCGTCGGTCAACCGGTCGGGCTCGGCAAGGGTGCGCTGCAGCCCTTCGATCCACGGCTCCGGATCGAAGGCTTCCGGGGCTCGGAGCAGCATGCGCGCGACCATGCCGGGGGCCGACAGCGTGTATTGCGCGATCCAGTCGACGAAGCGGCGCATCGCCTTGTCGATCGGCGGGCAGTCGAAGACCTCCTCGATCGGCCGCAGCTTCTTCGGATCGACCGATTCGACGACGCCATCCCAGACGATGCCGGCAACCTGGCGGGGACCCAGCGGCACGCGCACGATCGAGCCCGGCACCACGCGCATGCCCGGCGGCACGGCATAGGTGTAGGGCCGTTCGGCCGGCATCGGCACCAGCACCGGCGCGGCCGCGACAAAGGGCGAATCTTCGATCATCAGGCGTGACCTTGCCCCGACTTTGCTCTAGATCAAAGAGCGACCCTCGAACGTGCCGGACCGGCACCAGGAAATCCCCAAGGAGACTGCCATGAAGTTTTTTGTCGACACCGCCGACATCAAGGAGATCAAGGAACTGAACGATTTGGGGCTGCTCGATGGCGTCACCACCAACCCCTCGCTGATCCTGAAATCGGGCGGCAAGATCTCCGAAGTCACCAAGCAGATCTGCGACATCGTCGAAGGCCCGGTCTCGGCCGAAGTCGTGGCCACCGAGTTCAAGGATATGATGGCCGAGGCCGAGGTGCTGGCCAAGATCGCGCCGAATGTCTGCATCAAGGTGCCTCTGACGCTGGATGGATTGAAAGCCTGCAAGACGATCCGCACCGAGATGAGGCGCATGGTCAACGTCACGCTCTGCTTCTCGGCCAACCAGGCGCTGCTTGCCGCCAAGGCTGGCGCCTCCTTCATTTCGCCCTTCGTCGGCCGCATCGACGACACCGGCTCGGACGGCATGGAGCTGATCTCGGAAATCCGCACCATCTACGACAATTACGACTTCAAGACCGAGATCCTGACCGCGTCGGTACGCACAGTGAACCACGTCAAGCAAGCGGCCCTGATCGGCGCCGACGTCGTGACCGCGCCGCCGGCGACGCTGAAGGCGCTGGTCAATCATCCGCTGACCGACAAGGGCCTCGCCGCCTTCCTCGCCGACTGGGCCAAGACCGGCCAGAAGATCGGCTGAGGCGAGACGCCAGATAGCAAAAAGGCCGGGCAACCGGCCTTTTTATTGCGTGGAATATTGAACAGGGCGGCGGCTCAGGCCTTCTTGCCGTGCTTGGCCAAATCCTGGGCGACCGCCAGCCTGAGCAGGTCGGCGAGCTCGCGGGCGGCGCGGTTCTCGGCGTCGATCTGCGCCCGGTAGGCCGCGAATTCCTGACGCGGCCGGTCGAAGGAGGACGGGATCGACCGCTTGCCCACCGCTACCACCGCGCCGGTCGCATCTCGCAGCACATAGTTGGCGGTAAGCGTCACGGTGCCCGCCGTCGGCTCGTCCTCTTCGGTCTGCACCTGGACGATGGCCGCCGATTCGACCAGCTCGCTGACTCCGAGGTCGAGCGTGTAGGCAGGCGAGGCCGGCTCGCCCGAGCCCTGGCCGAAAGCGAAGATCAGATTGTTGCGCACCTGCTGGCCGTAACGGGTGCCGACCGGCTTGATCGAGATCGATGCCAGCTCGGCGGCGGCGCCGACATTGGAACCGGTCGTGAGCGGCTGGCTGGAATAGAGCGGCCGCACCGTGCAGGCCGAGACCAGCGCCAGCGAGGCGACTAGAGCAATTGCAGGAAAAGTGTGAAACGGTTTTCCGTCCGGAATTGCGTCAAAACAAAGAGATAGAGCGGTTCGCCGTTTCCGTGAAACGGTGAACCGCTCTAGGCCGCAGAGAGCCGCGCGGCGCAGCAAACGCGCCGCCTGTGACTTTTCCGGATCAGGCAACGACATTGACGATCCTCTGCGGGACGATGATCACCTTGCGGGGAGCCTTACCATCGAGCGCTTTTTGCACGAAGTCGAGGGCCAGCACCGCTTTTTCGACGGCACCTTGATCCGCGTCGCGGGCAATTGTCAAATCCCCGCGCTTCTTGCCGTTGACCTGCACCGGCAGCACGATCTCGTTGTCGACGACGAGCGCCGGATCGTAGGCCGGCCACGGCCGTTCCGCGACCATCTCGGTGCCGCCCAGCTCCTGCCAGCATTCCTCGGCCAGATGCGGCATCACCGGCGCGATCGCATGCACCAGGATCTCGACGGCCTCGCGGCAGGCGCCTTTCAGCGCCGTGTCGGCCTTGCCCTCGGCGACATCGTTGAGCGGCGCCGTCAGCGCATTGGCAAGCTCGTAGATGCGGGCGATAGCCCGGTTGAAGCCGAGCTTCTCGATATCCTCGCCGATCGCCTTCAGGATCTTGTGCGCGGCCCTGGAGACGGCTCCGGCATCGCCCTCTTTCGCCGCGGCAGGCTTCACACCGTTGAGCTGCTCGGCCGCGATCTGCACCAGGCGCCAGACGCGCTGGACGAAGCGATGTGCGCCGGCGGCACCCTCGTCGGTCCATTCGACGTCGCGCTCCGGCGGCGAGTCCGACAGCATGAACCAGCGCGCGGTATCGGCGCCGTAGCCGTCAGTGATCTCTTCCGGGCTCACCGTGTTCTTCTTCGACTTCGACATTTTCTCGAGCGCGCCGATCGTCGCCCCCTCGCCGGTCGCGATCTCGATGGCGCGGCGCTTGCCGCCGGCATCCTCGATCCTGACCTCGCCCGGCGACAGCCAGCGCCCATTGGTCGACGGACCGCCGATCCGATAGGTCTCGTGCACCACCATGCCTTGCGTGAACAGGCCCTTGAACGGCTCGGCGAGATTGAGATGGCCGGTCTCGCGCATGGCGCGGGTGAAGAAGCGCGAATAGAGCAGATGCAGGATCGCGTGCTCGATGCCGCCGATATACTGGTCGACCGCCAGCCATTCGTCAGCCGCCTTCGGCTCGGTCGGCTCTTTGGCCCAGGGCGCGGTGAAGCGCGCGAAATACCAGGACGAATCGACGAAGGTGTCCATCGTGTCGGTCTCGCGCCGCGCGTCGCGGCCGCATTGCGGGCACTTCACATGCCGCCATGTCGGGTGGCGATCGAGCGGATTGCCAGGGCGGTCGAATTCGATGTCGTCGGGCAGCCTGACCGGCAGGTCGGCCCTCGGCACCGGCACCACGCCGCAAGCCTCGCAATGGATCATCGGGATCGGGCAGCCCCAGTAGCGCTGGCGCGAGATGCCCCAGTCGCGCAGGCGGAAGTTCACCTTGCGCTCCGCCATCGGCCGGCCGCCGATCGTCTTCTTTTCGAGCAGCTTCGCCACTTCGTCGAACGCCCGCTCGGGCTTCATGCCGTCGAGGAAGCGCGAATTGATCATCACGCCGTCGCCGTCATAGGCCTCCTCGATGATCTGGAAGCTTCCTTGATTTTCGCCTTCCGGCATCACCACCGGGATCACCGGCAGGCCGTATTTGTTGGCGAAGTCGAGATCGCGCTGGTCGCCCGACGGGCAGCCGAAGATGGCGCCGGTGCCGTATTCCATCAGCACGAAATTGGCGACATAGACAGGCAGCGTCCAGTTCTCGTCGAATGGGTGGACGACACGGATGCCGGTATCGAAACCCTTCTTCTCGGCCGTCTCAAGCGCGGCGACCGAGGTGCCCATATGGCGGACCTCGTCGATGAACTTGGCCAGCGCCGGATTGCTCTCGGCGGCCCTCCTCGCCAGCGGGTGGTCGGCGGCGACTGCCATGAAGGAGGCGCCGAAGATGGTGTCGGGCCTGGTCGTGTAGACATCCAGCTCATGCTCGCCGTCGACCGGCTTGGCCAGCGGCCAGCGGATCAGCAGCCCTTCCGAGCGGCCGATCCAGTTGTGCTGCATCAGCTTGACCTTTTCCGGCCACTCGTTGAGACCGTTGAGCGACTCCAGCAGATCCTGCGCGAAATCGGTGATCTTGAAGAACCACTGCGTCAGCTCGCGCTGCTCGACCAGCGCGCCCGAGCGCCAGCCGCGGCCGTCGATGACCTGCTCGTTGGCGAGCACCGTCATGTCCTCCGGGTCCCAATTGACCTTGGAGGATTTGCGCGTCACCAAGCCCTTCTCGACGAAGTCGAGGAACAGCATCTGCTGGCGATGGTAGTAGTCGACGTCGCAGGTGGCGAACTCGCGCGCCCAGTCGAGCGACAGGCCCATCATCTTGAGCTGCTCGCGCATGACGGCGATGTTCTCATAGGTCCAGTCCTTGGGATGGACCTTGTTCTGCATCGCCGCGTTCTCGGCCGGCATGCCGAAGGCGTCCCAGCCCATCGGGTGCAGCACGTTGAAACCCTTGGCCCGCTTGTAGCGAGCGACCACGTCGCCCATCGTATAGTTGCGGGTGTGGCCGATATGGATCTTGCCCGACGGATAGGGGAACATCTCGAGCACGTAGTATTTCGGCTTCGGGTCGTCGTTCCGGGCTTCGAACAGCTTCTTTTCGGCCCAGGCCTTCTGCCATTTGGGCTCTGAGGTGCGCGGATTGTATCGTTCGGTTGCCATCGGATGTTTTTCACTTAAAAGCAGGTGCGCGGCGCCGGACAAGGCCGGCAGCCGATAAAATGTCGTCGCGGTGTTCACCATGGATTGCCGGACCCGTCAACTGTGGCGAGCCGGCGTTGCCGCTAAAACTACAGGCAGGATATGGCCATGACGAGTGCCGTCGAACAGCTTCACGCGGTCAAGGCAAGGATCGCAAATGCCGAGCGCGAACCCGGCGCCGTTACGCTGGTGGCGGTGTCGAAGACCTTCGCGGCCGATGATATCCGCCCCGTGATCGAGGCTGGCCAGCGCGTCTTCGGCGAGAACCGCGTGCAGGAAGCGCAAGGTAAATGGCCGGCGCTGAAAGAGGCATTTCCCGACATTGAGCTGCATCTGATCGGACCGCTGCAATCCAACAAGGCGAAGGAAGCTGTGGCGCTTTTCGACGCCATCGAGACGGTCGACCGCGAGAAGATCGCCGGAGAGCTTGCCAAGGAGATCGCCAGGCAAGGCCGGACGCCAAAACTCTATGTCCAGGTCAACACCGGCTCCGAGCCGCAAAAGGCCGGCATCGAGCCGCGCGAGGCGGTCGCCTTCGTCAAGCGCTGCCGCGACGTCCATGGCCTCGCCATCGAAGGGCTGATGTGCATTCCGCCGGCGGACGAAAACCCCGGCCCGCATTTCGCGCTTTTGGAAAAGCTCGCCCGCGAAGCCGGCGTCGCAAAACTCTCGATGGGCATGTCCGGCGATTACGAGACGGCGATCGCCTTTGGTGCGACCAGCGTCAGGGTCGGCTCGGCGATCTTCGGCAGCCGTGACGCTCCTGCCCATTCTTGATATCGAGGCAGTCTTCCCATATATCTAGCCAGGCTAGCTAGCAACAATCCCATGAACTGGCACCTTCAGGACGCCAAGAACAATTTCTCAAAAGTGGTGCAGCGTGCACGCAGTGAGGGGCCGCAGACTGTGACGTTGCGCGGTGAGCGAGCGGCAGTTGTGCTGTCAGCCGAGGATTACGACCGGTTGGCGGGAAAGAAGAAGTCGCTCGCCGAATATCTTCTGACCGGTCCCGGCTGGGACGATGAATTTGCCGAGGAAGTCACCCGTCGTCCGGACACGATGGTCCGGGACATTGACCTCTGATGTACCTGCTCGACACGAACGTTGTTTCGGACGTGCAGAGACGCCTGCCGAAGCCAACAGCTTGGCTGGCTTCGATCGATCCGGCCTCGATCAGTCTCAGTGTCATCACCCTTGGCGAGATCGAGCGAGTGATCGTCAAGCAGCGCAAGGCGGATCCCGAAAGATCAGCTCGGCTGGATGTCTGGCTGCGGGAGTTGCGAAAAGACAACGCCGACCGCATTCTCGCGATTACTGAAGAGATTGCCTTGGTATGGGGTCGCATCACGGCGGGCCGTACGCGCGGCAGCGCCGACACTCTCATCGCGGCAACCGCCCTCGTGCATGACCTTATCCTGGTCACGCGTAATGTCGCAGACTTCGAAGGTCTCGGCGTCACCGTTCTTAATCCTTGGGAAGCCTAACCCACGCTCTGTCCCCCGCTGCGGACCGTCAGCAATCTTTGAGCCAGATGGCCGTCGCGCTTGCGCCAGCGCTTGAAACGAAACGGCCCGTTCCTATTTCCCCTCATGTCATTCAATCCTTCTCCCGGGGAAAATCCCACCATGCGCTACAACCAACTCGGAAATACCGGCCTCTTCGTCTCCGAACTCTGCCTCGGCACCATGACCTTCGGCGCCGCCGGCGAGAACGCTCAATGGGGCCTCATCGCCAGCCTTGACCAAAAGGGCGTCAACGACATCGTCGCTCGCTCGATCGCCGCAGGGATCAATTTCTTCGACACCGCCGACGTCTATTCCTTCGGCCAGTCGGAGCGGCTGCTCGGCCAGTCGCTCAAAGACCTTGGCGTCAAGCGCTCGGACGTCATCATCGCCACCAAGGTGCATGGCGTCATGGGCGAGGGCCCCAACCAGCGCGGCTCCTCGCGCGGCCACATCATGGATTCGATCGACGGCAGCCTGGAGCGGCTGCAGACCGATCATATCGATCTTTATCAGTTGCACGGCACCGATACGGTGACGCCGATCGACGAGACGCTGCGGGCGCTCGACGACCTCGTCGCCAGCGGCAAGGTGCGTTACGTCGGCGTCTCCAACTGGCAGGCCTGGCGCATCGCCAAGGCCCTGGGCATCGCCGAGCGCAAGGACTATGCCCGGTTCGAGACGGTGCAGTCCTATTACTCGATCGCCGGCCGCGATCTCGAACGCGAGATCGTGCCTTTGATCAACGAGGAAAAGCTCGGCCTGATGGTCTGGTCGCCGATGGCCGGCGGACTGCTCTCGGGCAAATACGGCCCCGGCGCCCCGGGCAATGGCGAGGGCCGCCGCGCCAGCTTCAACTTCCCGCCGGTCGACGAGGACCGCGCCTGGGCGGCGGTCGCCGTCATGCGCGAGATCGCCAGGAAGCACGACGTCGGCGTCGCCACGGTGGCGCTGGGCTATGTGCTGGCCAAGCCCTTCGTGATGAGCGTCATCATCGGCGCCAGCCGCATGGACCAGCTCGAGCAGAACCTCGCCGCCACCGGACTGAAGCTCGATGCCGGCGATCTCGCCAAGCTCGACGAGGTGAGCGCGCTGCCCTCCGAATACCCCGGCTGGATGCTGGAGCGGCAAGGCGCCGGCCGGCGCCCGGCGCCTTTCGTGCCGAAGGCGTAGTCCCGCTCATCGACTTGGCCGAGCAGCCGCGCGTCTTCGGGCGTGCGGCTGCTCGAGCCCGCGCCCACGAATGCCTGCGACGTTTCCGACTTCGATTGCCACGGGGTGAAGACGCTCAAATCCAGGGGAAGTCACATTTGCGCGCGGACTATTGCCTCATTCGGCGATGTCAGCAGATTGAAAGTGACCTTCGTCAGCTGCTCGGCTTTGATCCATAGCTTCTCGGCAACCCGCAAGTCCGTTGCGGCGGCAGGAACTTTGGCAGGTGCCGGGTAGCCTTTGCGTTCCTTTGTTCCATCCGGCCCATAGTAGCCGCCGGGCTTGGCACTGGGCGATGCGGCGGCGAACAATTCCGGCAGCGCTCCTTGCGCCGCGCTCTGACCGAGAAGCGGCGTGAGGAGCGGACCGACAAGCTTATAAATCCCGGTCATGTTCGATTGCAGGTTGGTGGTTGCGATGCCGGGATGAGCCGCGATACTCGCGATCGGCGACCCTGTCGCGTCCAGCCGCCTTTGCAATTCGAGGCTGAATATCAGATCCGCGAGCTTTGACTGGGCATAAGTGCCATATAACGGAACGTACTTACGCTCGGACTGAAGGTTGTCGAACTCAATTCGACCATGGTGTGCGGCTTCGCTCGCCAAGGTGACAATCCGGCTGCCCGCCAACGGTTTGAGGTGCGGGAAAATCAGCGCCGTCAGAGCGAATGGGCCGAGGAAGTTGGTGGCGAACTGGCGTTCAAAACCGTCCACGGTCAGTTCTCGCTTCGGCAATGCCATCACCCCGGCATTGTTGATCAGAACGTCTATGGACGGTCCGGGAAAGCGTTGAACGATAAATTTCGCGAAAGCCTGAACGCTTTCCTGAGAGGCAAGATCAAGCAAAGCGGGAACGAGCTTGGCTCCAGGCGCTTCTGCCTTGATGCGGCGTATGGCATCCAGCGCCTTGTCCTCGCTCCGCGCCGGCAGCACGACCTCGGCACCCCGCCTAGCCAATTCAAGCGCGGCGTGGAAACCGATGCCTGAGTTTGCTCCGGTGATGAGGATACGGCGACCTACCTGGGACGGAATGTCGTTGGCTGTCCATCTCATGTTTTAACTCCTTCAAATTTTTTGAGTGGGCAATCACTCAATTTTGGAACAAGATCATAGTCATTGATTTGCGATCGCGTGCCACAGGGCTCCGAAGCCCACGCGCTTGTATTCCCCGAGCCGATCCGGCTCTCGCGCTATGAAGCCCAGGGTCATCTCTCCCAACGCTTCGAATGTTGCGCCAATGAATTCAGACGGTTGAGCCCTTAAGGCACCGGTCTTGATGTCTTGCAACATCGCCACACCGATCTCGCGCGTCGGAAGCGATGCCCTTTTTCTGCTTTCGGCCGTGATGCGATCCGACACATTCAACTGCTGGAGCGCCTTCCGTTTGTCTGGGAAGCCCGCACCCCACTCGATATACGCATCCCATACGAGCGCCCACCGGCCGGCGAAATCGTCGGCACGCTGAAAGCCTTCGACCATGGCCGTTCCCAATTCCTGTTTCAGTGAGACAAAGAGCTCATTCAGGAGGACGTCCTTGTTCTCGAAGTAGGAGAAGATTGTGCCTTCAGCGACTTTGGCATCGGCTGCAATCCTAGCGGTCCGCGCGCTTAGGCCATGCGCCGCGACATTCCTCGCCGCCGCCGCGAGTATCGCATCCCGCTTTTCTTCGCTTATAGGGCGGGCCAAAAGGCGCCTCCAATGATTGAGTGCCCACTCATTTATTGCAGCTTCCGTTCCGTTTCAAGAGGCGAGGGCTGCTGTTCCTGCGAGCGAGTGGCTTTCCCCTAAAGACGCACCGTCTCCGCGAGAAAATCGAGAAAAGCCCGCACCCTGGCCGGCAGATGCTTGCCCTGGCCGACATAGACCGCGTGCGTCGGTTCCTCGTCGCCGGGATTGAACTCCTCCAGCAGCGGCACGAATCCTCCGGCGTCGATATCCGGCTGAACATGCCAGCGCGCCAGCCGGGCGATGCCGGCTCCCGCCAGCGCCGTCCGCCGCATCGCCTCTCCGTCGGTCAGCGTCATGTTTCCGACGATCGGAAGGATGATCGATTTGCCTGCTGCATCGACGAAAGGCCATCCTTCAATATGCCTGGCGAAGCCGAAGGCCAGCATATTGTGACGTCCGAAGTCGGACAGTGTGTGCGGCGTGCCGCGAGCTTCGAGGTAGGAAGGTGCGGCCACCAGCACCATCCGGCTCTGGCCGAGCTTGCGCGCCACCAGCCGCGATTCGCGCAGCGGCCCGGCGCGTATGGCAACGTCGGCCCGCTCCTCCAGAAGGTCGATGACATTGTCGGTCAGCACCGCCTCGACGCTAATCTCCGGGTAGCGTTCCAGAAAGCGCGGCAGTAATTCCATCAGCCGGTGCTGGCCGAAGGGCACATAGCTGTTGACCCTGAGCCTGCCGCGGGGTGCCGCGCCCGCCGCCGCTTCGCGCTCGGCCGCGTCGAGGTCGGCGAGGATGCGGATGCCGCTGTCGTGGAAAGCGACGCCTTCCGGCGTCAATTGCAGCCGGCGCGTAGAACGGCTGACGAGGCGCGCGCCGAGCCGCGCCTCCAAGCGCGCGATCAGCTTGCTCACCGCCGACGGCGTCATGCGCAGCGCCCGCGCCGCGGCAGAAAAACTGCCGGCCTCGACCACGCGGACGAACACCTCGATCTCGCCGGAACGATTGATTTCGGGTCTCGCCATTCGTGAATCTATTTCACAGAAAATATGCCCTTTGCAAGGCTGGTTCACAGCTTGGCGGATAACGATCTACCCGGTCGGGCGCGGGGACTGCGTCCGCTCAGATCAATTGGACCACCGCCATGCCCCTTGCTCTCTACGCTCTCACCGCCGGCGCCTTCGGCATCGGCGTCACCGAATTCGTCATCATGGGCCTGCTGCTCGATGTCAGCGCCGATCTCGGCGTCTCGATCTCGGCCGCGGGCCTGCTCATTTCCGGCTATGCGCTGGGCGTCGTCGTCGGCGCGCCGCTGCTAGGCGCGCTCACCGGCCGCCTGGCGAAGAAGACGCTGCTGCTTGCCCTGATGGTGGTCTTCACCGTCGGCAACCTCGCCTGTGCGCTGGCGCCCGGCTACTGGACGCTGATGGCGGCGCGCGTGTTGACGGCCTTCGCCCATGCCTCCTTCTTCGGCGTCGGCTCGGTCGTTGCCACCAGTCTCGTGGCGCCGAACAGGAAGGCTTCGGCCATCGCGCTGATGTTCACCGGCCTCACCGTCGCCAACATCCTCGGCGTGCCGTTCGGCACCTGGCTCGGCCAGGCCTATGGCTGGCGCTCCACCTTCCTGGCCGTCACGCTGGTCGGTGTCGTCGCCTTCGCCGTGATCGCGCTGCTGGTGCCGCGCGACGAGCCGGCCGCGGCCGGCGAGGATGAGAGCTCCGAAGGCGCGCTTGCCGTACTTGGCCGCCGGCCGGTACTGCTCGGCCTGCTGACCACGGTGCTGAGCTGGGTCGGCGTCTTTGCCGCCTTCACCTATCTGGCGCCGATCCTGACCCGCATCAGCGGCTTTTCCGAAGCCGCCGTGTCGCCAATCCTGCTCGTCTTCGGCGGCGGGCTGGTGGCCGGCAATCTGCTCGGAGGACGCCTCGCCGACCGGCATCTTGTGCCGACGGTCGTCGCTACGCTGGTCGCGTTGTCGGCCGTGCTGTTCGTCATGACCGCGGCGATCCATCAGCCGATCGCGGCAATCATTGCCGTCGGCCTGTTGGGCGCGGCTGCCTTCGCCACCGTCGCGCCGCTGCAGATGTGGGTGCTGGAGAAGGCGAAGGGCGCCGGCCAGGGCCTCGCTTCGTCCTTCAACATCGCCGCCTTCAATCTGGGCAACGCGATCGGCGCCTGGCTCGGCGGCTTCGTCATCGATCACGGACCGGGCCTCGGCGCCGTCACGCCTGTCGCCGGCCTGGTGCCGCTCGCCGCGCTTGCCGTGGTGCTGTTGGCGCAGCGCCTCGAGCGCCGCGCGGTCGGCGCTCCGGCGCTGGCCCGGTGCTGAGCGTCTACGTCCGTTCCGACACGCCAATCCCGACATTACAAGGAGAAAAATCATGGAGTATCGACGTCTTGGCGCCGCTGGCTTGGAAGTGCCGGCGCTTTCCTTCGGCGCCGGAACCTTCGGCGGCTCGGGCCCGCTGTTCGGCGCCTGGGGCAACAGCGACGCCAAGGAGGCGCGCCGGCTGGTCGACATCTGCCTGGAGGCGGGCGTCAATCTCTTCGACACGGCCGACGTCTATTCGAACGGCGCCTCGGAGGAGGTGCTTGGCGAGGCGATCAAGGGCCGCCGCGACGCGGTGCTGATCTCGACCAAGACGTCGCTGCCTATGGGTGACGGACCGGCCGACTACGGCTCGTCGCGCTCGAGGCTGATCCGGTCCGTCGATGCGGCGCTGAAACGCCTCGGCACCGACTATATCGACCTCTTGCAGCTCCACGCCTTCGACGCCGCGACGCCGATCGAGGAGGTGCTGTCGACGCTGGACCAGCTCGTCCGCTCCGGCAAGCTGCGCTATGTCGGCGTTTCCAACTTCTCCGGCTGGCAGGTGATGAAGTCGCTCGGCCTGGCGGACAAGCATGGCTACCCGCGCTATGTCGCGCATCAGGTCTATTACTCGCTGGTCGGCCGCGACTATGAGTGGGAGTTGATGCCGCTAGGCCTCGACCAGGGCGTCGGCGCCCTGGTGTGGAGCCCGCTTGGCTGGGGCCGGCTGACCGGCAAGATCCGCCGCGGCCAACCGCTGCCGGAAAAGAGCCGGCTGCACGACACGGCAAGCTTCGGTCCGCCGGTGGAGGACGAGCTTCTTTATCGGGTTGTCGATGCTCTGGAGGCCGTCGCCGCCGAAACCGGCAAGACCGTGCCGCAGGTCGCCATCAACTGGCTCCTGCAACGGCCGACCGTGTCGTCGGTGATCATCGGCGCGCGCAACGAGGAGCAACTGCGCCAGAACCTCGGCGCGGTAGGCTGGGCATTGACGCCGGAGCAGATGAAGACGCTCGATGAAGCAAGCGCGGTAACCGCGCCCTATCCGTACTTCCCCTATCGGCGACAGGAAGGTTTCGCCCGGTTGAACCCGCCGGCGGTGTAAGCACCGGCGTTGAAGCTGCCAATCTCCCCCCTTGCGGGGGAGATGGCCGGCAGGCCAGAGGGGGTCGCCGCGCGTAGGGCGCCAACGCCCTCCACGACGAGAGACGACGTTGGCGCT
>NZ_JBZEGV010000025.1:0-94049 GCF_058312955.1 Mesorhizobium sp. LEGMi-168a | reverse complement strand
GCGACGCGCGGTCGGTTGCGGGGGGTGCCCGGGAACGCCAGCGTCTCACTCCGCTGGAACACCCCTCATCCGTCTCGGCGCTATCGCGCCGATCCACCTTCTCCCACAAGGGGAGAAGGAAAGGCTGCCACTCACTTCGCCTTCGAGAACGCCAACCAAAGGCCGCCGCCGACCAGGAAGCTGCCGCTGATCCTGGACATCAGCTTGACGCGGCTCGCCGACAGCAGTCGTCCGGCGCGCCCGGCCGCAAGTGCGTAGGTGGAATCCGATATGGCGGCGAAGACCATCGCGGTGAGGCCCATGACCACGATCTGCAGCGTGTAATTGCCCTGCGGCGCGATGAACTGCGGGAAGAAGGCGCCGAAGAAGACAAGCGTCTTCGGGTTGGAGATCGCCACGAGGAAACCCTGCAGGAAGAAGCCGCCACGCGGCTTCCCGGCCGACCCATCAGGGTTCAGCCTGCCTTTGGCGCGGAACATCTGCACGCCCATCCAGATCAGATAGGCGGCGCCGATCAGCCGCACCCATTCGAACCAGTGGCCCATGCCGGCGATCAGCGTGTTGAGGCCGATGCCGACGATGGCGATCATGATGGCAAGCCCGGCCTGGGTGCCGGCGACATTGGCAAGCCCGGCGCGCGAGCCGTGGCGCATACTGTTGGCGATGATCAGCGTGACCGTTGGTCCTGGCACCAGCATGATCACGACGCAGGCGACGGCATAGGCCGCATAGAGCTCCAGCGACATGGTTCTTCCCATGCTCCTCTGCAAGGCATCACTAGAATGCACTGGTTTGGACGGAAGCCAACGAAAAATAATGCCACGCTGGCTTTCACCGTCTGGACAGGGTGTTCTTCGGCGAATTCGGCTGGTGATATGTTTGTACAATACCGATGGCTTGCGGAATGCTAGATCTAAACCATGCAGCGCAGGGAGAAGACCATGAGCGCATTGGGCAAGGAAGAGAGGGCGAGCTATTTCACCGCGCCGGTGGGCGGTGTCGAATGCCTCTCCGCCACCTTCACGCGCCACCGCTATCAGCCGCATGCGCACGATACCTTCGTTGTCGGCACGTTGTGGCACGGCACCGGCACCATCTTCATTCGCGGACGCAATCATGCGGTTCGCGCCGGCGATCTCACGCTGTACAACCCTTTAGAGGTGCATGACGGCGCGCCGGCCAATGACGGTTTCAGCTACCGCGTCAGCTATCCGTCGGCTGCGCTGTTGCGCGAGATCGCCTCGGAAAACACCTCGTTCGACCGGACCGGAACGCCGACATTCCGCGAGCCGATCGTGCATGATCCGCGCGGTGCTGCCGTGTTCGTCGCAGCGCACCGTGTGTGGGAGGAGAAATGCTCGCCCATGGAGGCCGAGGAGAAGCTGCTCGCCGCCTATGTCTACTGCCTGTCGGTGCATGCCGGAGTGCGTTTCCCGCTTGCCGGCAGCGAGCGCGGGCCGGTTGCCCGCATTGTCGAGCTTCTCTCGGAGCGCTTCGCCGAGCGGCTGACGCTGGACGATCTGGCGATCGAGGCGCGGCTATCGCGGCAGCGGCTGATCCGCGCCTTTCATCGCAGGACCGGAATGTCGCCGCACGCCTTCCTGATCAACCGGCGTGTCGACGCGGCCAAGGCCATGCTGCGGAGCGGCCTCGATCCGCTGTCGGCGGCGATGGCCACCGGCTTCAGCGACCAGGCGCATCTGACCCGTATCTTCAAGGCGCGCGTCGGCGTGCCTCCCGGAGCCTATCGCGCGGCCTTCGCCGCCTGACCTGATCCAGTCAATCCCTGCAACGAACGCGGCGCTTCAGGCCGCAACGATGGAGCATGCCATGAACAAGCGCATCCCCGAACCCTTCCGCATCAAGATGGTCGAGCCGATCCGCATGACCGACCGCGCCTTCCGCGAGGCGGCGCTCGCCGAGGCGGGGCTCAACCCGTTCCTGCTCAGAAGCGAAGATGTCTATATCGACCTTCTGACCGACAGCGGTACCGGCGCGATGAGCGACCGCCAGTGGGCGGGGCTGCTCCTTGGCGACGAAGCCTATGCGGGCAGCCGCAATTTCTATCGTCTCTCCGAAACGGTCGAACGGCTGTTCGGCTACCCTTACACGATCCCGACCCATCAGGGACGAGGCGCGGAGCAGATCGTCTTCCCCGAGTTGGTGAAGCGCCGCGGCTCCAAGGCGCCGGTTTTCTTGTCCAACTACCACTTCGACACGACCAAGGCGCATGTCGAGCTTGCCGGCGCCAAGGCCATCAATGTGCTGACGACCGCCGCCAACGACACGGCTCGCTATGACGACTGGAAGGGCAATTTCGATCTGGGCGCGCTGGCCGCGGCGATCGAGACGCATGGCGCCGCCAATGTCGCCGGCATCGTCGCGACAGTGACCTGCAACAGCGCCGGCGGCCAGCCGGTATCGATGGCCAATCTGCGGGCCGCCTCCGAGCTGGCGCGCGGCCATGGCATCCCGTTGGTGATCGACGCCACGCGGTTTGCCGAAAACGCATGGTTCATCCAGCAGCGCGAGAACGGCTACGCCGATCGGTCGATCCGCGACATCGTGCGCGAGATGGGGTGCTATGGCGACGTGCTGACGCTTTCGGCCAAGAAGGACGGGCTGGTCAATATCGGCGGCTTCTGCGCCTTCCGCCAGGATGCCGATCTGTTCCGGGCGGTGCAGGTGCGCTGCGTGCCGATGGAAGGGTTCATCACCTATGGCGGGCTTGCCGGCCGCGACATGGAGGCGATCGCCATCGGCCTCGAGGAAGCGGTCGAGACCGACTATCTCGCTTACCGCATCGGCCAGGTCGCCTATCTCGGCGAGAGGCTGCGGCAGGCCGGCGTGCCGATCCAGCATCCGACCGGCGGCCATGCCGTGTTCGTGGACGGCGCGGCGATGCTGCCGCATGTTCCCGCCGACCGCTTTCCAGCCCATGCGCTGGCCTGCGAGCTCTATCTGGAAGCCGGCGTGCGCGCCGTCGAGATCGGCTCGCTGATGCTTGGCCGTGATCCGGCGACCGGGAGGCAGGAGAAATCGCCGCTCGAGCTCCTGCGGCTCACCATCCCGCGCCGGGTCTATACCAACGACCATATGGACTATATCGCCGATGCGCTGATCGCGGTGGCGAAGCGGGCGAGGACGATCCGCGGCCTTGACTTCGTCTACGAGCCGCCGATCCTGCGCCACTTCACGGCGCGGTTCCGCTGGGCCGAGAAGGCGGCCGCGATGCAAGCTGCGGAGATGGCCGACGCATGAGCCCCTTGGTCAAGCGGTTCCTGGACGAACGCGGCGCGCGCTACGCGGTCGAGACGCACGCGCCGCTCATCTCCCTCGAAGATGGCAAGACCATCCTGTCGCTGGATCCGGCAAAAATGGTCAAGGGCCTGACTTTCGCGAGACCCGGTGGCTTCGCGATCGTCGCGCTCAGGGCTGCCGATCGCGCGGATTACAAGAAGATCGCCGACGCGCTCGGGCTGCGCAGGGCCGACCTCTGGCTGGCGGACGCGCAGCGCGTGCGCAACGAGCTGGACATGGAGCGGGGAGGCATCGTGCCTCTGCCGATCGGAAGCGCCCGTGTGCTCATCGACCGCGCCGTGCTCGGGCTCGAAGAAATCGTCTGCGGAACGGGCCGCAACACGGCGACGCTGATCATCGATCGCGACGTGTGGCTCGGCATCGCCGATGGCGAGGTCGGAGATTTCGCCAAGCCGACTCCGGTTGCCGTTTGACTGGCTCAGCTTGCGCCCGCCGGCCAGGGCAGCATCGCCTCATAGGCGGCGCCTGCCTTGAGCACGGCGAGGTCGCCGCGCGGCCGGCCGATCAGTTGCATGCCCATCGGCCGGCCCTTGCCGTCGAAGCCGACAGGCACGTTGAGCGCCGGGCAACCGCCCAGCGTGGCAAAGGCGGAGACCTGCATCCAGCGGTGATAGCTGTCCATGGCTCGCCCCGCTACCTCGCGCGGCCAGTGAGTGGTGACGTCGAAGGGGAAAACCTGCGCCGTCGGCAGGACGATGAGATCGAAACGCTCGAACAGCGAGAGCAGCGTGCGGTGCCATGAGGAGCGCCGGACGGTGGCGGCGTGGATTTGCGGCGCGGTGAGGCGGATCGCCTGCTCGACTTCCCAGATCGCTTCCGGCTTCAGCAGCCCGCGTTTTTCCGGATCGTCATAGTGCGCCTTCAGCCCGCAGCCGCTGCTCGCCTGGCGCAGCGTCACGAAAGCCTGCCACAGCGCTTCGAAATCGACGTCCGGCACCAGCGCCTCGGTATGGAACGATGCCTCGGCGAAGCGGGCCAGCGCGCCTTCGCAAAGGTCGAGGATCCTCGGCTCCATCGGCAGATGGCCGCCGAGATCGCCGAGCCAGGCGATGCGGCCGCCGATGGCTTTGGTTCGCAAGCTTTCGAGAAACGAGCCTTGCTTGTGATGCGACAGCGGCGCATGCGGATGGTAGCCGGCCTGCTCGTCGAGCAGCAGCGCGATGTCGCGCACGTTTCGGCCCATCGGCCCTTCGACGCCCATCTGGGAATGGAAGACATCGATGTCGGGGCCAGCCGGCACAAGCCCCTGCGACGGACGGAAGCCATAGACGTTATTGTAGGCCGCGGGGTTGCGCAGCGAGCCGCCGAAATCGCTGCCGTCGGCCACCGGCACCATGTCGAGCGCCAGCGCCACCGCCGCGCCGCCGCTCGAACCCCCGGCGGTGAGCGCCGGATCGAAGGCGTTGAGCGTCGGTCCGAAGACCGGATTGTAGGTGTTTGAGCCCAGCCCGAATTCGGGAACATTGGTCTTGCCGATGATGATGGCGCCGGCCTTGCGGATGCGCTCGACGAAGAAGTCGTCCTCTTGCGGGACGAAATCGGCGAAGATCGGCGAGCCGAAGGTTGTCCTCAGGCCCTTGGTCAAAGCCAGGTCCTTGATGGCGATCGGCAGGCCGAACAGCGATCCAGCCTCGCCGCCCTCTGCCAGATGGGCGTCGGCCCGGTCGGCCTCGGCGAGGATGTCGGCGCGCTCGCGCAGCGACACGATGGCATTGACCAGCGGGTTCACGGCCTCGATGCGATCGAGGAATGCGCCGACGATTTCGCGCACCGAGAGCTGTCGTTGCCTGATCTTGCCGATGAGTTCCACGGCGGGCAGGCGGCAGATGTCGCCGGCCGGCGGCACGGCATGTTTCGTCGAGGGGCGCATTGCCGTCACCGCGCTGCCAAGGCGGCGTCGACATCCTTCGCCAGCGGGATCGCCGGTTGGGCGCCCGGCTTCAGGCAGGCGAGCGAGCCGGCCGCCGCGGCGCGCGTGAGGGCCTGTTCGAGCGAGAGGCCGGACGACAGGCCGGCGCCGAAATAGCCGCAAAAGGTGTCGCCGGCGCCGACGGTGTCGACCGGGGTGATCTTCAGCGCCGAAACGGTGAGGACATGGTCAGGCGTGGCGGCCAGCACGCCGTCGCCGCCAAGCGTGACGACGATGGCGCGGCCGGTCTTTTGGGCATAGTCGCGCATCCGCGCCTGCCGGTCGCGGCCCGACAGTGCCAGCGCCTCGCCATAGAGGTCGAACTCGGTCTCGTTGGCGACGGCAAAGTCCGCCTTGCCCAGGAAGCCGGCCGCTTCGGCGCGAAAAGGCGCGGTGTTGAGCACGCTGACGGCGCCTGCCGCGCGCGCGGCGTCGAGCGTGGCATCGACCGTCTGCAGCGGGATTTCGTGCTGCAGCAGCACAACGTCGCCCTTCTTCAGATGGGCCTTGGCGACATCGCCGGGCAGCACCGAATCATTGGCGCCCGGAACGACGGCGATGACATTTTCGCCGTCGGCGCCGACCAGGATCAGCGCCGTGCCGGTGGAGGCGAAGCTTTCGCCGACACCGGAAAGATCGACGTTGCCGGCCTTCAGCAGCGCCAGCGCCTCGGCGGCAAAGCTGTCCTTGCCGACGGCGCCCACCATGCGCACCTCGGCGCCGGCGCGGGCGGCGGCCAGCGCCTGGTTGGCGCCCTTGCCGCCGGGAGCGGTGGCGAAGCCGGAGCCGCGGACCGTTTCGCCGGGCTCCGGCAAGCGGTCGACATTGGCGATCAGGTCGAGGTTGATCGAGCCGACGATGATGATCAAGAAACGCCTCCTGACGGAACGGTTCAGCCTTCGATCGAGGGCCGGTGTGCTCCAAGTCCTTGCTTTTACGCAATTGATTGCGCGGGAGGCTAGCCGCAAAGACCGCCGGTTGCCAGATCATGCCGGTTGCGCGTGTGGCTTGGCCCACAGCTTCATTCGCAGCGCACCGTGACCGTGCCCTGATAATTGCCCGCCGGGAAGATGCCGGACGATTTTGTCGCCGTGAGGTCTACCTGGATGGAGTGGGTGCCGTTAGGCACACGCTGCGGCGAACTGCCTGGAATATCGAGCCCCGAGCCGTCGAGTCGGAAGACCGTATCAAAGGTAACGTTAGTGTCGCCGCCGCTCGGCGCGGAGGTGAAGGCGATCGGCGCCGGCGCCGAGACGGAATAGCAGTCGAGCAGGTTGAGGATCGTGCACAGAAGCGAGCTCGCCGTGATGGTGGCGGTTGCGCTCGATCCGCCCGCCTGCCTGGAACCGAATATGTCGATCGCCGGGTTCGCCTTCATCGTCCCCGAGCTGCCGATCACGATCGTGCAAGTGCCGACGATCGCGGCCTGCGCGGGCAGGCCGAAACCGGCGAGCGCGGCTGCGACAAGCAGCGCGTGGCTAGTTCTTCTTCTTTTTCCTGCCACCGGCGGTTCCGCCTCTGATGCTCCAGCCTTCGTTGGCCCATGCGGGTGATGCGCCCGAGGGAGCGGCGGCGGCCACGCTTCCCGTCGGGCCGTCCGCGGCCAGCCCCATCTTCAGGAGCCGCAATTCCATCTGCAGACGCTCGACCTCGAGCTCGTAGAGGCGGCTGCAGTCGAGGCGCTTGGGCGTCCGCCCGATCGGGATCACCACGCGGCCGTATGTGGCGACATCGCTGTTCGACTGGCTGCTGTTGTTGCCCCGTATCACGCCGACATCCAGATAGGCGCCGCTGCCTGAAACGGCCGAACGGCAGGTCGTGCCGTCGCTGGCATGGACCTCGTCCTGGCCCTGGGGCAAGGTGACGCCGGGCAAGGTGAAGCCGGTCTGGTTCTGGTTCAGGTTCAGGATATCCTCGGCAAACCCCTGACTGACGACCACCAAGGCGGGCAGCAGGGAGAGGGTCAGAACCTGCGATGCCCGAAGAACTTTCCGCATATCTGCGCCCTTATCTGCGTCTGCTCGCCTGGAAAGGGGATACTCTCGGTACAGATACGCACCTTACGCTCGGTCGCGCCGTCGAACGGCACGACCACCAGGACCGGCCGCGATGCCTGGCCGGCAAGCAGGAAGGCCCTCGGCGTGATCTGGGCATCGACGGGCTGAAAATCCTGGTCGTAGACATGGACCTCGACCCGGATTCGCTGGTCATACGGATTGCCGGGAAAGACCCGGACGGCGAAGGCGTCGGTGAAGGATCTCACCTCGCCGCGCATGGGCGTCATCGACTGTGCCGTCGCCGCAAGGGGAGCAAGGCTTGCTGCCAGTGCCGCCATGATGATCCGAACCCTTGTCAACGACCGCTCCTTTGGCGAGAAAACTATTCGCAGCGCACCGTCACCGTTGCCTGATAGCCGCCGGCCGAGAAACGGTTGGTGCCGCCCTTGGTGCCGGTGAGATTGATCGCGGCCGTCGATGTGCCGGGCACGGTGAGCGCCGTCGCGGTGCCTGTTTCGACAATCGTCTGCGCGCCGGTGGTGGCGAAGGTCGGTGTCCAGGTGGTGGCCGTAACGTCGCTTGCCGGCACGGTGGTGGTGGTCACCGGGTCGACGCTCAGCGAAACGCCGCCCGTGGTGTCGACCTGGACGCTGCCGGCCGAGCCGCCCGCATTGTGGGAGCTCAGCGATTGCAAATTGCTGCTGACGGTCATGGTGCCGTTCGAGTTGACGGTCAGCGTGCAGGTGGCGGTGATGGTGCCGTTGAAGAGGACGTTTCCGGTGGCGGCCGATGCCGTCTGACCCGCGCAGGCGGCCAGCAGGCTTGCGGCCATTGCGGCGCGCAGGAACTTCATCGAGACCCCTCTTTCGAGCCGAATGGCCGGCTCAACATAGGGGCATCATCCATTCATTATGGTTAATTTAGCGTTAACTTAAATAACAACGCCAAGCAACTTATAATACAACCGGCGAAACCAGAGGTTGTCGCCGGTTGTATTTTCCAGATATTTGGATGGATTTGTTTCAGTTATACTTGTTTATATTGTAATGCGCGCTTTTTGCAACGGCGCGCGGAAAGTCGAGGTTTCAGGAAGCCACTTGTCCCGCTTCCCAGCCGAGAATGGCGCGCTTGCGCGTCAGGCCCCAGTGATAGCCGGTGAGGGCACCGGACTTGCCCAGCGCACGGTGGCAAGGAACCACGAAGGACATCGGATTGGCGCCGACCGCCGCACCGACCGCCCGGCTTGCGTTCGGCGCGCCGATGCTTGCCGCGATCGAGGAATAGGTGCAGGCCTTGCCCATCGGGATGCGCAGCAGCGCCTCCCAGACACGCAGCTGGAAATCGGTGCCGATCATAACCACGCGCAGCGGCTGGTCGGCGCGCCAGAGCGTCGGGTCGAAGACGCGCGCGGCATAGGGCTGGGTGGCCGACATATCCTCGACATAGGAAGCGTTCGGCCAGCGGCCGGACATGTCGGCGAAGGCGGCCCGCTCGCCGCCGGCATCGCAGAAGGCGAGGCCCGCCAGACCGCGGTCGGTGACCATGATCAGGGCGATGCCGAAGGGCGAGATGTGGTAGCCGTAGCGGATGGTGAGGCCGGCGCCGCGGGTCTTGTAGTCGCCGGGCGACATCGCCTCGTGGGTGACGAAGAGGTCGTGCAGCCGGCCGGGGCCTGACATGCCGAGCTCGAACGAGGTTTCGAGCAGCGGCATGCCGGAATCGAGCAGCCTGCGCGCATGATCGAGGGTCACCGCCTGCAGGAAAGCTTTCGGCGACAGGCCGGCCCAGCGGGTAAAGAGCTTCTGCAGTCCGGTCGGGGTTTCGCCGACTGCCTCGGCCAGAACCTCCAGCGAGGGTTGGTCGCGATAGTCGAGGCTGATCTTCTCGATGGCGCGGCGAACGACTTCGTAGTCGCTGCCTTCGGGGGTGATGTCGTTCTGCAGGATCGCTGACGGTTTCATCCGGGTATTCATGGTCATCTGGGCGTTCATGGCAATATCTCCCATGGCAATATCTCTTTGACCGCGAATATCGGTGTTCCGGCGCTTTGCAACCACCCGAAACTTGCCTTCCCGCCGCCCATACCCAGATAGAGCTGGCTTCAACGGAAGGGGACAATCATGGCCGGCGAAAAGGTAGGTCTGACCGGGGCGAGGGAGACCTTGCTGATGACGCTCTACGGCAAGGCGCTGGAGAGCAGGCTGCCCCATTCGCTGCTCAAGGACCACTTCGCCGACGCGGCGGTGCGCAAGATCGATTATGATTTTTCCAGGCTCAAGGTCGACGACAATCTCGGCATCGGCTTCGCCATCAGGGCCAAGACGATGGATGTCGCCGTTCAGGACTTTCTTGCCAGAAACCCTGATGCCGTCGTGCTGCATCTGGGGTGCGGGCTCGACACCCGCTTTTTTCGCGTCGATCCGCCACAAGGCGTGGATTGGTTCGATGTCGACTACCCGGAAGTCATCGCGCTCAGGCGCAAGCTTTATCCGTCCAGGGACCGTTATCATCTCATCGCTTCGTCGGTGACCGAGCCCGATTGGCTGGCTGAAGTGCCGCGCGACCGTCCGGCGATCGTGGTGGCGGAAGGTCTGACGCCTTATCTCGTGGCCGACGAAGGGCCGCGCTTGTTCTCACGGCTTGTTTCGCATCTCGCCGGCGGCGAATTGATGTTCGACGCCTACAGCCGTCTCGGCCTCGCGCTGGTTCGCCTCAATCCGGCCGTCAAGGCGACAGGCGCCGAGGTCCACTGGGCGATCGAGGACCCGCGCGAACTGGAGCGAGCCGTTCCGGGGCTGCGGTTCGTCGAGGAGGTTCCGGCCTACAAGCCGGAGCATGGCGCGCGCATGCGCCTGCGCGCGAAATTGTTTGTTCGCCTTTGGAAATACATTCCGGCGCTGCGCAAGATCGGCAGGCTGTTGCGCTATCGGTTCTGACGGCGCCTCTTTTGTCTTGAGCATGATCTTGCCCGAAAACCGGTGTCCACTTTTCAGGATCATGCTCAGCGCGCCCTGGCGGTCGCCAGCGCGCGCGAAAAGGCCGTCGCAAAACTTTCGCGGTCATCCGGGTTGAGGAAGCCGCCGATCGAGACGCTCCTGCCTTGCGCTTCGACGGCCATTCTGGTGATGCCGATCTCGGCATGGCGGGCGATCGAAAACCGGGTCCAGAACGGGTTGAAGCGATGATCCTCGAAGCGGCCCGACGGCGCCGTCTTGCGGATGTCGAGGCTGGTGCGCGATACGGAGATTTCCTCGCGGGCGCGCGCGGCGCGATAGTTGACGCGGAAGGCGATGTAGACGCCGACCACGTCGAGCCCGAAGAAGCCGAAGACCGGCCATGCGCCATGCGCCAGGAAGATCACGCCGGTGATTGCCCAGCCAAACAGCAGGGCGCCCATCAGGATGAGAAAGCCTGTGCGGCCGAGGGAACGATGCGGCGTCAGCAAAGCCTCGAAAAACGGCTTGTCGGCTTCGAACGAGGCGTTTGTGTCGCTCATGAGGGAATATTATAGGGAGCGAATGACGCTTCCCAAGTCCAAAAATTCCGTACCCGTCAAAAAGCCATCAGCCTCTGCCTCGGGCGGCGGCGCGAAAGCGAAGGCGCCGTCGCGGAAGCGCGGACCGCGCTCGCTCTATACTGCCGCCGAGGTGCATGAGATTTTCCGGCGCTTTTCCGTGCAGCGGCCGGAGCCGAAGGGCGAGCTCGACTATATCAACGCTTTCACATTGCTGATCGCGGTGGTGCTGTCGGCGCAGGCGACCGATGCCGGCGTCAACAAGGCGACGAAAGCGCTGTTTTCGGCGGCCGACACGCCGCAAAAAATGCTGGCGCTCGGCGAGGCCAAGGTCGGCGACTATATCCGCACCATCGGGCTGTGGCGCAACAAGGCCAAGAACGTGATTGCGCTCTCGAAGGCGCTGATCGACGACTATGCCGGCAAGGTGCCGGAGGATCGCGACGATCTGGTCAAGCTGCCGGGCGTCGGGCGCAAGACCGCCAATGTCGTGCTCAACGTCGCCTTCGGCCAGCACACGATGGCGGTCGACACGCATATCTTCCGCATCGGCAACCGGATCGGGCTGGCACCCGGCAAGACGCCGGAGCAGGTCGAGCAGGGGCTCTTAAAAGTTATCCCGGCCGAATACATGCGCCACGCCCATCACTGGCTGATCCTGCATGGCCGCTATGTCTGCAAGGCGCGCAAGCCGGATTGCCCGGCCTGCGTGATCGCCGACATCTGCAAATCCAAGGAAAAGACCACCGGCGTGCCGGCGCCGCTGGTGCCGATCGCACCCTTGAAGGAGGCGTTTCCCGCTGAGATTTAGTAGCCGTAGCCGCGCGCCATTGCCGCGGCAAAGACGGGGATGAGCAGGAAGATGAAGCCCTCGGCGCGGACATAGTTCTTCACCGAGGCGAGTTCGGCCGCCGGCACCGAGAAAGACGGATTGCCGCTCGCCTGCCTGCTCCAGGAGACGAAGCGCATGGTCGGGATGATCGACAGCAGGCCGACGACGATGAAGGCCACCATCTTCGCCCAGAACACCCAGTTGTAGACATAGAACTCCCAGCCTTTCAGCCCGAAGAACACCCGGCAGATGCCGATGATGACGATCAGCGCGGCGATGATGCCGTAGTGGCGGTCGATACCGGCAAGGCGCTTCAGCGTCGCCGCCCCCAAATCGCCGCGCACCAGGACGAACTCGGCCCCGATGATGCCGGCCAGCGAAAACACCAGAAGGTGATGGGCGATCGCCAGCAGAAGGTCGGTGGTGCCCATGGATCTTCCTTTGGTCGAAGAGCGCGAATGTTGAATCAGTTTCCAGCGGCTGCAGAGTAGCATCGCGGAATAAAAATCCCATTATGCGCAAGCTAGGGCACGGACTCATTAGCACGCAACCAGACGCGGATTGATGCGAGCTTGACGAAGGCCGGGTAGTTGGCCGCGAGTTTGTCGTATCGGGTCGCAACACGCCGACATTGCTTGATCTTGTTGAAGAACCGTTCGATCAGGTTGCGCGCGCGATACAGATACGAGCTGAAGCAAATCGGGTCTTTGCGATTGCGTTTCGGCGGAATGTTCGCCCATGCGCCTTGCTGACGGGCAAGTTCCCCCCATCAACCCGCCAAGACTTATAGCCTTGCCGCTAATGCTTTGAATTTACTTCCGCTTTCGGCGCATAGCGGACTTGGCCGGACTTGCCACTGGCTCGACCCGGTCGCGAATGACCCCTAGCAGACATGACGCGTAGCAGCCTGACTTCGCTCTGGGACCACTGGTTGCGGTCAGGCGCGGCAGTGCTATCGTGTCATCAACCAGGCTCTGCAAGGGAGCCCAGGTGACCAACTAGGGCACTATCGAGTGGTGGAGAACTCCGTTCAGCGCCGTCTGGCTGCCATCCTTGCAGCCGATGTAGTCGGTTACAGTCGCCTCATGGGCGTGGACGAGGACGGCACTCTGACGGTCGTACGGAACCTCCGCGCCGAAGTGATCGAAACTAGAATCGCCGAGCACCAAGGTCGGCTGTTTAAGTCTATGGGGGATGGCTTTCTCGCGGAATTCCCCAGCGTCGTGAAGGCCGTGGCCTGCGCAGTTGCATTACAGAAGGATATGGCAGCACGGAACGCAGAGCTGCCAGAGGACCGAGCCATCCAACTCCGCATTGGCGTCAACTTGGGGGATGTGATTGCTGAGGATGGCGATGTTTTCGGTGAAGGCGTGAACGTCGCTGCGCGGATCGAGGGACTTGCCCCGGCGGGCGGCATTGCAGTCACCGGCATGGTTCATGACAACGTAGGAAGTCGCCTTGATCTCTCGTTTGAAGACATGGGTGAGCAGCAACTCAAGAATATCGCCCAGCCGGTCCGGGTCTATCGTCTGGGAGCTCCCTCAGGAACATCGGTGCGACCAACAGCGGTAGAACGAATCAAACCGTCCATAGCAGTACTGCCATTTACCAACATGAGTGGTGACCCCGGGCAACAGTACATTTCCGATGGGATCACCGAGGATATCATTACCGAACTCGCCCGCTTTCGCGGCCTATCCGTAGCAGCTCGCCACGCGTCGTTTCATTTTGCCAACAAAGGAAAAAGTCATATCGAAGTAGCGCGGGAACTGGGCGTTGCCTATGTAGTTGAGGGTAGTCTACGCAAATTGGGCGACCGAATACGCATCACAGCCCAATTGGTCGATGCCAGAACCGGCAATCACGTCTGGGCCGACCGCTACGATCGCGATGCGCAGGATATCTTCGCTATCCAGGACCTTGTTGTGGCCGCAATCGTAACAATGCTGGAGGGCCGTATGTACGCTGCAGAAGCAGCAAAAGCCCGTGCAAAACCAACTACTAGCTGGTCGGCTTATGACTGTCTGTTACAAGGCCGCGATCTATGTGACCATCAGCGTGATACCGAAGCCGTACCCCTACTTGAGCGCGCAATTGCCGTCGATCCGCATTTTGCACTTGCTCATGCCTGGCTGGCGATAGCTCTTACCATGAGCAATGTCATTCTGCTCGATGACGATCAGATGGCCAAGGCTGAGAGCGCTTCGAAACAAGCGCTGGAACTAGATGCCAACGACGCCACGTCTCATTGGGCAAGAGCGCTCTACTACCTTTGGACAGGCGACCATGACCGTTCACGCTTCCATTTTGACAGGGCGCTGACACTCAATCCGGCCGATATACAGATTAAGGGCGACTACGCGAACTGGCAGCGCGCCAGTGGCAGGCCGGCCGATGCGTTGGCCACAATCGATGCCGCCATAGGCTTGGGTCCCTTCGTGCCCGATTGGTTTGCAGCGGTTCGCGGCATGACGCTCTTTGACCTCGCTCGATATGCTGACGCAGTCGAAGCGCTCGAGAGTGTCCCTGTACAACGCTCCAGTGGCTCTTTGTACCTAGCCGCCGCGCGCGCGCAATTAGGCGACTTAACTGGTGCAAGTGAGGTGATCGCCAAGGTGAAGCTGATGAAACCGGATTTATCGCTTCGGAATGTGATCCAGGTACTGCACTACGCACGCCCTGAAGCTCAGCAACACTTGATTGATGCCCTGCGGAAGGCGGGGCTGCCGGAGCAGTATGTGCGCCCCTTACGAGCACGTTGAGTTAACTTCTGCTTGTGGCCCATTGCTTCTTTTGCTGCGCTGCAAACGTTGGTCGCTTTCGGTGCATGGCGGACGCCGGCAAGTCGTCCGCCCGGCTGATTTATGGGTTCACGGCCTAGCCATGTGCAGCGTTGACGCCAATTGCCGGCAGTCTATTGCTTGAATCATGAGCCGATTGAAGCGTGCCCTCAACCCGATGCCTGACGACGTGCGGACCGCCTTGGTGGGGCGCGGATTGACTGCCGCCTATGACGCGCGGCCGGATTATCAGAAGAACGACTATCTCGGCTGGATCGCGCGCGCTAAACGCCCCGACACGAGGCAGAAGCGGCTTGACCAGATGCTCGACGAACTGGCGCGCGGCGGCGTCTACATGAACATGGCCTGGCACGGCTGAAGCCGGTCCCCGACGTTTGCCGGCCTTTGTTGCCTCTGGAAGATGCCTCGGGCCGTCCTGGCCCTTGTTCGAACGCACTGGTTTGCTAAGCGCTGCCGCCTCAACAGAGGTAAATGCCATGAGCATTGCAAGGGAAGCCGGCGTGCCGATCCTCGAGACGGCGCGAACCGTCCTGCGGCCGCATCGGCTCGATGATTTCGAAACCTACGTCGCGATGTGGGCAGACCCCGGGGTCACCCGTTTCATCGGCGGCAAGCCGCGCAGCCGCGAGGAAAGCTGGATGCGCTTCCTGCGTCATGCCGGGCTGTGGTCGTTGCTTGGCTATGGGTTCTGGGCGATCGAGGACAAGGCGACAGGCCGGTTCATCGGCGAGGCCGGCTTCCATGATCTGAAGCGCGAGATCGAGCCGTCGATCGAAGGTGTGCCGGAGGCCGGCTGGGCGCTGGCTTCGGTCGCGCATGGCCAGGGGCTGGCGAGCGAAGTCGTCGGGCGCATCGTCGCCTGGGGGGACGCGGTGTTCGGGCGGGCCAGGACCGTCTGTATCATCGATCCCGACAATGGCGCTTCGCTCAAGGTGGCGGAAAAGAACGGCTATCGCGAGATCCTGCGCACCACCTATCACGACACGCCGACGATCCTCTTGGAGCGGCAGGCCGGAGGCAATCCCGGTTGATCAGCGCTTGGCTTTGAATTTGTTCAGGGCCACCGCGGCGCGAACGAGAGCCTTGAACGCCTCCTCGTCGATGTCCTCGCCCTCGCGAAAATCGATGGCGCGCCTGGTGTTGCCCTCGAGGCTGGAGTTGAAGAGGCCTGCGGGATCCGGCAGCGCCGCGCCCTTGGCGAAGGTCAGCTTGACGACAGCCTTGTAGGTCTCGCCGGTGCAGATCATTCCGGTGTCCTCCCAGACCGGCACGCCGCGCCACTTCCATTCCTCGCTGACTTCCGGATCGGCCTGCTTGATCAGGGCGCGCAGCCGGCCAAGCATCTCGCCTCGCCAATCGCCCAGTTCCGCAATGCGGCCGTCGATCAGCTCGGAAGGAGATTTGCTTTCCTGCACGCCGCTTCTCTCCATGTCTGTGCTCCTCCGATGCTGGTTAATGGATCGCCATGGCGCCTCTTCAGGCGAACCGTGCCTGACCGATAATGCGCTTACATTCGTTCGCCAGGCAATTGGCTCGCCTGTTTCACCCAGGAGATGAATTGCGCTTCATCGAGCTGGTCGTTCTCATGGATGTGGAGATAGCGCGTGTCCTTGCTCTTGGATTCGCCGGGCGGCACCGGCTTGAGCGACAGGCCGCGAAAGAAGGCTACCTTGATGTATCTGGTGAAACAGTGGATGCCGAGAAACCAGCCTTCGCCTTGCATCCCGTAAAACGGCGAGTTCCATTTGACGGCTTTCCCAGTCTCCGGAACGGCCTGCATGATAAGCCGGTCGAGCCTGCGGCCGACCTCGCTCTTCCAGCCCGGCATCGCCGCGATATAGGCCTGCACGGGGGCGTCGCCATAGCCCTTGGCGATCTGCGGGTTGTCGCCTGAAAGCAGGACGGGTTTCGCGTCCGATGGCCCGACGGCAGGCTTCGGCGATTTCGCCTTCGCCATCAGGCCGATCCTATGCGCCCGCGCGCCGGCTCGCCGCGCCATCTGGCGGCATAGGGCAGCACAAACATGTAGAGGCCGCTGAACAGCAGCAGAAAGAGCGGCAGCAGCGGCGAATAAACCACCCAGGCGGGTGGCTCGCCCAATGCCATGGCGACAAAGTTGGCGATGACGGTCACGGTAAAGATGATCGACAGCCAGCGATGCAACTGCCTGATCCACTTGCTCCAGTCCAATGCTGCCTCCTTTTGAAGAACGAATGAACGTCTGCGCTACCAGCGCGCAAGCTGCGTGATCTGGATGAGATTGCCGCAGGTGTCGTTGAGCTGCGCGATCGTCGAGCCGGTCACCGCGGTCGGCGCCATGGCGAAGCTGCCGCCATTCGCGGTGATGCGCTCGTGGTCGCCCTTGATGTCGTCGGTGAACAGCATGAGCGCCGGCTGGCCCTGCTTGAAGATGGCCTGCTGGTAGGTCCTGGCCGCCGGATTGTCGTTCAGCGCCAACTGTAGCTCGGTCCCGTCCGGGTCCTCGGGCGAGGCGACCGTCAGCCAGCGAAACGGCCCGTTGGTGAAATCGGCTTTCTTGGTGAAGCCCAGCACGTCCGTGTAAAAGCCAAGGGCCTTCTCCTGGTCGTCGACATAGACGCTTGTCAGCTTGATCTTCATCGCATGTCTCCATTGCTCGCGCCTGCAGGTTGCCACCCACCAGGACCGTGTCTGTCTTTCGACGCTTCGGCGGACTTCAATCGATCCGCGAAAGCAGCTGCTCCAGCGCCGTGAAGTTGCGCTTCCAGCCCACCGTGGCACCGCGATAATACGGCTCCTGATCGGAGCGGAAGCCGACCTGTTCCATGCGCAGATGCGTGCCCGTGCTCGTCGGGGTGAGCGTCCAGGTGACCACGCTCTCGAGGTCCTTGGTGTCCCAGCTGTAGGACAGGGTCCTGTTGGGCTCGACCGTCCGCACCTGGCAGTCCACACCTCCCCATTCGGCGTTCAGACTGAAGCGATGGTCCACGACCGGCTTGAAGCTGTTCTTCATCAGCCACTCCTCGATGAGATGCGGTTGGGTGAGCGCGCGCCAGATCTTTTCCGGCGAATAGGGAATCTCGCGCTCGACGACGACGGAGCGCGTTCCGGCCGGCATTTCATTCATTGGTCCATCCTTTTGAGCAGATCCTCGAGGTCGTCGAACCGGCTCTCCCAGAACCCGGCCATCTGACGCGTCCAGTCCATCAGCGGCGCCAACGCGCCAAGCTGCGCGCTGTAATGCGTCTGGCGTCCCTCATGGCGGTCGCGCACCAGCCCGGCTTCCTTGAGGAGGCCGAGATGCTTCGATACGGCCGGCTGCGAGACCCCGGCCTCAGCCGTCAGCGCGCCGACGGTCTGCTCGCCTTGACGGCACAGACGCTCAAAAATGGCGCGCCTCGTCGGATCGGCAAGCGTGCGGAAGAGCATATCATGCGTGGCCGACATCTTGATCGATAACCCGTTGGCTATTGATCAACGTATAACCATTGGGATATATGTGAGTCAAGTGGGAGCTTGAAGCGGCGGAATGATCCTCGTCACGGGAGCAACGGGCCATGTCGGGAGCGCCGTCGTCCGCAGGCTGGCCTCACTCGGCCATGAGGTGGTCGCGATGGTCCGGGACGCCGAGGCCGCGCGCCGGCGGCTGCCGCCCGGAACCGTCATACGCGTCGCGGACTATGAGGATGCCACCGCCCTCGGGAACGCGTTCGCGGGCATCGATGAGCTTGTCCTCATTTCGAGCGATGGCGAGGCAACTGCGGTGCTCCGCCATCATGCCAATGCGATAGAGGCTGCCGTGGCAGCCGATATCTGCCACATAACATTCACCAGCATTGTCGATATCGACGAGGCGTCGCCATTCTATTTCGCACCCGTCTACCGCGATGCGGAAAGGAGGCTGACGCTTTGCGGTGTGCCGGCGACGATCCTTCGATGCGGGCTCTATTGCGACTTCATTCTCGACCATTGGCTCAAGCCGAGCCAGGCGGTCGGAGAGCTGGCGCTTCCAGTTGGAAACGGTCGGGTCGCATCGATCTCGCGCGACGATGTTGCGGCTACCTTGGCGGTGGTGGTGGCGGCCGGCCCGAAGGCATCCATCACCTACACGATCACTGGCAATGAAGCGCTGGACTTCAACGAGATCGCTGCTTCCTACGGTCAGACAATCGAAAAGCAGATGCGCTACCGCTCTTGTTCGGAGGTTGAATATCTGAACTCGGCATCGGCGCGTCTGGAGTATCCCTGGCCGCAAGCCTTCTCTACGCTCTGTGCGTCGATTGCGGATGGCCGCTACGGCCAGACCTCCGGCGATTTCACCGCCATCAGCGGCCAGAGGCCAGAGAGCTTTCGGGATTTCCTTCTTCGGACTGTGTCGGGAAATTCGTCGCTCGCAAGTAGCGCCTAGGCCTGCTCGGCCGCCGGTATCGTCAAATCCCTGAGCAGCGTCGAGAGCTCGGGCTCGTCGATGAGCAGGGCCGCGTCGGCCGCCGGCAGCCAGGCGCGCTGCCGGTTCGCGGCTTCCCGCCAGTCGGTCATCTCCTCGGCGACCTCGAGCAGGTAGACGACCACGTCGACACGGAGGAAACGGTTGGCCATCCGCTTCCAGTAGGAGTAGCCGCCGGCGGGTTGCTTCAGCGCCTTGCCGAGCACGCCGGCTTCTTCCTGAGCCTCGATCATGGCTGCCTTGCGCCCGCTCTTGCCTTTCATCGGCCAGCCCTTGGGCACGATGAAGCGCCTGGTCGTGCGCGACGTGACCAACAACACCTCGAGGTCTCCACCCTCGTTCACACGAAAGGGGATGGCCGCCACCTGGCGGATCCGCTCCCCCTTCTTTGCCCTGCGTACCGCTTTCTTCTTGGCTGTTGCCATCCCAAAATCCGATGAGAGCAGCATTCACACCGGGCGCTGTCCGCGCACGGCAAAATCCTGCCCTTGCAAACCCCAAAACCGTCACCCTTGCAATACCGGCTTTCGCCAGCAAGTAAGTCGGCTAAATAAACCGAAAAAAGCGAGATGTCAGCGGCAAACCCGCGAAATCGTGGTGCCAATCACCTGAGACTGGCAATTCTGCTTGACGATCGGCACTTCGGGGCGGGGCTTCGGCGCGACCTGCCGGTCCTGCTCGCGATAAAACTGCTGCTGTTGCTGGAACTGCTGCCGCTGCAGCTGGTTTCGCAGCGTCTGCAATTCGTTCTGCTGGATCAGGGCGTTGCGGTTTGTCGGGATGACGACCTGGGCCGAAGCGTAAGAGGCCGCGCCCAAAAGGGCGGCAGCCGCGAGAGCTGCCGGTAGCAAAACCGCCGATGAGCGAGGATGCGCCATCGCCTCCATCCCATGAAAAACAGAACCTTGCGGTAATATAGGGTGTTTGTCCGGATGTGCCATGGTCCAGGGCAATGCATGCGGTTAGTTGATCGATTGTGGTGCCAAAGAAAATCTGGCTGGTGGCTCAGGATTGCACTTGACGGCAGCGGTGGTTCACCGCTCTATCGCGCGGGCCGGACGGGGTCGGGTGAAGAGAGATTCCATGATGAGAAGCAGGTCCAAGTTGTTCGTCGCAATGCTGGCCGTTGCCGAGGTCGCAAGCCTGCCGGCGCTCGCCGCGCAGAACAAGGTGGCGCCGGCTGCCAGCCAGCCAGCCGACGCCGCGGCCAAACCGCAGCTGCCGGGCGGCGCCTCGGCGCTGTCGGAGACGCATGGCGACTGGACCGTCAACTGCCAGGTCACCGGCACCAACAAGCTGTGCAGCCTGTCGCATCAGCAGTTCAACAAGCAGAGCGGCCAGCGCCTGCTGGCGATCGAATTGACGACCAAGACCGGCCAGGACGCCATGGGCACGCTGGCGCTGCCCTTCGGGCTGGCTTTGGCCAACGGCATCTCGCTCGAGGTCGACGACAAGAAGCTGGAAGGAACCCTGCAGTTCAACACCTGCCAGGCCGTTGGCTGCCTGGTGCCGGTGGCGTTCGACGCCGACACCGCCTCACTGCTGCAGAACAGCACGACGCTGAAAATCAACGCCACGGCGGCGGACACGATGCAGCCGGTCGCCTTCACCATCTCGCTCAACGGATTCGCCAGCGCGCTCGCCAGAACGGCGGACCTGTCGGCGGACTGACCGGCAGAAGCGAGGACGGTCCTCTCCCGCTCGGCTCTAATCCACCTCGCGCAGCCGATAACCGACGCCGGTCTCGGTGATGATATAGCGCGGCTGGTCCGGCGTCTTCTCGATCTTCTGCCGCAATTGGCGGACGTAGACCCTGAGATACTGCACGTCGGTGGAATCGTTCCAGATCTGTTTCATCAGGAACTGGTGGGTGAGCACCTTGCCGGCATATTGCACGAGCATGCGCAGGATGTCGTATTCCTTGGGCGACAATTTTACTTCCTTGTCCTCGACCTTGACGATGCGTTTCACCAGGTCGACCGAGAGGTCTCCGGTCTGGAATACCGGCTTCTCGCCTTGCTGCTGGAACTTGTGGCGCAGCGCCACGCGGATGCGGGCGACGAGCTCGTTCATGCCGAAGGGTTTTGTCACATAGTCGTCGGTGCCGAGCTCGAGCGCCGATACGATGCCCGCCTCGTCGGTGCGGCTCGAAAGGATGACGACCGGAATGTCGAGGCCGTCGCCGCGCCATTTGCCGAGCAATTCGAGGCCGCTCATGCCGGGCAGGCCAAGGTCGAGCAGGATCAGGTCGGGCGGCTGGGTCTGCATGAGCTCGATCGCGGCCTTGGCATTCGGCGCCTCCGATACGGCATAACCCTGGCTGCCGAGGCCGACGCGCAGCAGCTTGCGGATCGGCGGCTCGTCGTCGACGACCAGAATGCTGACGTTCTGATTGGTCATGCGGCGTCATCCGTTTTGGCGACGGTCACGTTCGGAACCTCTTCAGGCACCGGCATGCGGATGGTGAAGATCGCGCCCGGCCGGTCGGTCCGGTTAGCCGCTGAAATCGCACCGCCCATGGCCTCGATGAAGCCGCGGCTGATCGACAGGCCGAGGCCCGTGCCGGCGCGGACCTGATCGCGCTTGCGCACGCGGTAGAAGGTGTCGAAGATCCGTTCGAGGTCACCGGGCGGAATTCCCGGCCCCTCATCCATGACCTGCAGGATGACGGATCCGTTGTCGAGCCAGCCTTGCAGGCGGATGGTCGACTCGGACGGCGCATATTTGGCGGCATTGTCGAGAAGGTTGAACAGCGCCTGCTCGAACAGGACAGGATCGAGGCGCAGCATCGGCAGGTCCGGCGGAATGTCGGTGTCGATCCGGTGCTCGCCGATGATCTTTCGCGCGCGATCGAGCGCCGAGCCGACGATGTCGCCGACATAATGGAGAGCGTAGTTCGGCTCCATGGCGCCAGACTCGATCTTGGTCATGTCGAGCAGGTTGGCGATGAAGCGGTTCAGCCGCTCCGCTTCGTCGACCACGGTCGACAGAAGGTCCGCGCGATCCTTTTCGGGAAGGGCGGCCGCGTATTCCCGCAGCGTGCCGGCGGCGCCCATGATGGCGGCAAGCGGCGTCTTCAGGTCATGCGAGATCGAGGTGAGTAGCGCCGTGCGCAGCCGGTCCGCTTCCGCCGCCAGCCTGGCGCGGTCGACATCGGCGACGAGCTGGATGCGCTCGATGGCGACCGCCGCCTGGTCGGCAAGCGCGTCGAGAAGACGCTGCTGTTCGGGCGTCAGCAACGGTCCCTGCTTGTCGTTGTCGAGGCCGACGACGCCGACGGCGGTACGCCCCGTCCGCAAGGGGAGATAGAGCCGCTTGGCGCCGGGCAACGTATCGGCGCCGCGGCCGGCCGGGCGGTCGTGCTCCCAGGCCCAGCGGGCGGCCGCGATATCGGCCTCGGCCAAGGTGTCGTCCGGCGGGTAGCCGGCCTTGACGGTGATGGTGCCGTTCTCGGGCAGAAGCAGCACCACACGCAGCTTCAGCATCGAGGCGATCTGGAAGGCGGTGGCCCACAACACGTCGTCTAACGTGCCGGCGCCGGCGAGCTTTTTCGAGAAGGAATAGATGTCCTCGGTTGCGCGTGCCCGCGAGCGCGCGGCGACCGCCTGGCGCTGCACTCGCGCCGTCAGGTTGCTGGCGATGAGGGCGACGACGAGGAAGACCGCGAATGCGACGATGCTCTCCGGGTCCCTGATCGTCAGCGTGTAGCGTGGCGGAAGGAAAAAGAAGTTGAAGGCAAGGGCGCTGACGAAGCAGGCGTAAAGCGCCGGCCAAAGTCCGGAGGTCACAGCCGATGTCAGCACCGCAAGCAGAAAGACGATCGCAAGATTGCGCACGTCGAGAAACTGGTCGAGGACCGTGCTGACCGCCAACGAACCCGCGACATAGGCTGTGGCGAGCAGATAAGGCCAGACATCAAACGGCCTCTGCTCGGCCGCCATGCTGATCCTTCTCGATGGCGCCTCGTTATTCCGCTCCGTCCCTGAGATAACATGGACGCTGATGTCGCCGGCATTGCGGATCAGATCGTAGGTGAGCGAGCCCTCGATCAGTTCCCGCCAGCGCGAGCGGGTCGGCCTGCCGATGACGATATGGGTGAAGTTGTTCGTCGTCGCGTGGCGCACGATGTCCTGGGCGACGTTCTGGCCGGGGATGGTCGTCACCTCGGCGCCGAGCTGCTCGGCAAGACGCAGGTTCGTCGCCAGCCGGTCCTTGTCCTCTTCCGACATGCCGGCCAGGCGAGGCGTGTCGACATGCAGCGCCGTCCAGGGGGCACGCAGCCTATCGGCGAGCCGGCGCGCGTAGCGGATGCGGGCGGCTCCGCCGGGTCGCGAGTCGACGCAGACGAGAACCCGTTCGCCGGCCGCCCACGGTCCTGGAATGGCGTGCGACTGCATGTGGTTGAGCAGCTGCTCGTCGACGCGCTGGGCGGTGCGCCTCAGTGCCAGCTCGCGCAGCGCCGTCAGGTTGCCCGGCGAGAAATAGTTCTCGATCGCACGCTGCGCGGTCTGCGGGAAATAGACCTTGCCTTCATGCAGCCGCTGGATCAGGTCGTTGGGGGTGAGGTCGATGACCTCGATATCGTCGGCCTCGTCGATGATGGAATCGGGAACGGTCTCGCGCACCCTGACGCGGGTGATCTGCGCCACGACATCGTTCAGGCTCTCGACATGCTGGATGTTGAGCGTGGTGTAGACGTCGATGCCTTGCGACAGGATTTCCTGCACGTCGAGGTAGCGCTTGGGGTGGCGGCTGCCGGGCGCGTTGGTGTGGGCGAGCTCGTCGACCAGAACCAGCGCCGGGCGCCGTTTCAGGATGGCGTCGATATCCATCTCGTCGAGGGTGCGGCCCCTGTACTCGACCTCGCGGCGCGGGATCACCTCATAGCCGTCGACCAGCGCCTGGGTTTCCTTGCGGCCGTGCGTCTCGACGACGCCGATCACGACGTCGATGCCGTCGGCGCGGCGGGCGCGGCCCGCCATCAGCATCTCGTAGGTCTTGCCGACGCCGGGCGCCGCGCCGAGGAAGATGCGCAGACGGCCGCGGCCCTCGCGCTCGGCATGCTCCAGAAGCGCGTCGGGAGATGGTCTGTTCTCGAGTTTGGTCCTGTCGTCGGCCATCAAGTCCAATCATGGATTGCGCCGGGGATCGTGTCGATCCCCGGCGCGGTGCAGATTATTTCAGATCGTCGAGCGCCAAGTTGAGGGCGAGCACATTGACCACCGGCTCACCCATGAAACCCAGCTCGCGATCCTCGACATGGCCGTCGACGAGCGCCTTCACCTTGGCTTCGTCGATGCCTCTGGCCTTGGCAATCCGCGGCACTTGAAAATAGGCGGCTTCGGGACTGATGTCAGGATCGAGGCCGCTGCCGGAGGTGGTGATGAGGTCCATCGGCACCGGTGCGCCCGGGTTCTCGGCCTTCAGCTTGTCGGCGTCGCCCTTGATGCGCTCGATCAGCTTCGCATTCGTCGGTCCGAGATTCGAGCCGCTGGAAGAGGCGGCGTTGTAACCGTCACCGGCGGCTGACGGTCGGCCATGGAAATAGCGATCGCTGGCGAAGGCCTGGCCTATCAGCTCGGAGCCGATGACCTTGCCGTCCTTCGTGATCAAGCTGCCGTTGGCCTGGTTGGGAAACAGCGCCTGCGCGATGCCGGTCATACCGATCGGATAGATGAGGCCGGTGAGCACCGTGAAGAAGACGATCATGACAAAAGCGGGTCTGAGTTGCTTGAACATCGGATTAAATCCTTATGCGAGGCCGAAGGCCGTGACGATCAGGTCGATCGCCTTGATGCCGACGAACGGCACGACGATGCCGCCGAGGCCGTAGACGAGCAGATTGCGGGTGAGCAGCGCGCCGGCGCCGATGGCGCGATACTTCACGCCCTTCAGCGACAGCGGGATCAGCGCGATGATGATCAGCGCGTTGAAGATGATGGCCGACAGGATGGCGCTCTGCGGCGTCGCCAGATGCATGATGTTGAGCGCCTGCAGCGGTCCGGCGGTCTGACCCGGCGCGACGTAGAAGACCGCGAACATCGCCGGGATGATGGCGAAGTATTTGGCCACGTCGTTGGCGATCGAGAAGGTCGTCAGCGAGCCGCGCGTCATCAAGAGCGCCTTACCGATCTCGACGATCTCGATCAGCTTGGTCGGATCGCTGTCGAGGTCGACCATGTTGCCGGCCTCGCGCGCGGCGACCGTGCCGGTGTTCATGGCGACGCCCACGTCGGCCTGGGCGAGCGCAGGGGCGTCGTTGGTGCCGTCGCCGCACATGGCGACCAGCTTGCCCTTGGCCTGTTCCTCGCGGATCAGCGACAGCTTGTTCTCGGGCGTGGCCTGGGCAAGGAAGTCGTCGACGCCGGCTTCGGCGGCAATTGCGGCCGCCGTCAGCGGGTTGTCGCCGGTAATCATCACCGTGCGGATGCCCATCTTGCGCAGCTCGGCGAAACGCTCGCTGATGCCGCCCTTGACGATATCCTTGAGGTGGACGACGCCGAGCAGGCGCCCGTCGCGCTCGACCGCGAGCGGCGTGCCGCCGGCCTTTCCTATCTCGTCGGCGATAGCCTGCACGTCGCGGATCGTCTCGCCGGTGGGACGCGCGCCGTGAGCGGCGACGGTGGCCTGGTTGACATGGGCAAGCACCGCATCGACGGCGCCCTTGCGCACCGACGAGCCGTCGATGTCGACGCCACTCATGCGGGTCTGCGCGGTGAAGGGCACGAAGGCCGCGTGCAAGGTCGCCATGTCGCGGGCGCGGATGCCGTATCTGTCCTTGGCCAGCACGACGATCGAGCGGCCTTCCGGGGTTTCATCCGCCAGCGAGGCAAGCTGGGCGGCATCGGCCAGTTCCTGCTCGGTGACGCCCTTGACCGGGCGGAATTCGGTGGCCTGACGGTTGCCGAGCGTGATGGTGCCTGTCTTGTCGAGCAGCAGCGTGTCGACGTCGCCGGCCGCCTCGACGGCGCGGCCGGACATGGCAAGCACGTTGAAGCGCACCAGGCGGTCCATGCCGGCGATGCCGATGGCCGAGAGCAGCGCGCCGATGGTGGTCGGGATCAGCGTCACGAACAGAGCGACAAGGATCGTCACCGAGATATAGCCGCCGGAATAAGAGGCGAAGCTCGGGATGGTCGCGGTCGCCAGCACGAAGATCAGCGTCATGCCGACTAAGAGGATGTTGAGCGCGATCTCGTTCGGCGTCTTCTGGCGCTCGGCGCCCTCGACCAGCGAGATCATGCGGTCGAGGAAGGTGTGGCCGGAGGCGGCGGAAATGCGCACGCGGATCCAGTCGGACAACACCTGGGTGCCGCCGGTGACGGCCGAGCGGTCGCCGCCGGATTCACGGATGACGGGGGCGGATTCGCCGGTGATCGCCGCCTCGTTGACGGAAGCCACGCCTTCGATCACCTCGCCGTCCGAGGGGATGATGTCGCCGGCCTCAACCAGCACGACGTCGCCGACCTTCAGGCTGGTGCCGGGCACCAGCTTGAACTTCGAGCGATCCTCGCCGTTGATGAGCAGCTTGGCCTGGGTCTCGGTGCGCGCCTTGCGCAGCGAGTCGGCCTGAGCCTTGCCGCGGCCTTCGGCGACGGCTTCGGCGAAGTTGGCGAACAGCACGGTGAACCACAGCCAGATGATGATCTGCAGCGTGAAGCCGAGATCGCCGCCGCCGGTGATGAGATCCTTGACGAACAGAACGGTGGTGAGCGCCGAGACGACGGCGACGACGAACATCACCGGGTTCTTGACCAGTGTGCGCGGATCGAGCTTGCGGAAGGCGCCGCCGATGGCGGGTACCAGGATGCGGGCATCCAGGATGCTCGCGGATTTGGACTGGCTCATTTCGAGGCTCCAGTGTCGGTGATGTTGGACGGCGCCGGGTGTTCGGTCTTCGGGAACAGATGCGGAAGACCGGAAGCCAGCAGCCACAGCACGAACAGCACCGCTGCCATGCCGAGGAAGGTGGAGAGCGTCGGGAAAGGACGAGGCTTCTCGTCCCTCCCGTCATCGGGCCTTCCGCCACCGGTTTGGTGACGGTCGCCCCGACGTATCTGGTTGAACCAGGGCATGGTCATCTCAGAAGGTCTGTCCATGGATCATCGCCAGGTGCTCGACGATCGGCCCGACGGCGAGCGACGGGAAGAAGGTGAGGCCGCCGACGATGATGATGACGCCGACCAGCAGGCCGACGAACAGCGTGCCATCGGTCGGGAAGGTGCCGGCGGAGGCAGGCACGGTCTTCTTCGCGGCCAGCGAGCCGGCGATGGCTAAAGCCGGGATGATGACCAGGAAGCGGCCCATCAGCATGCCGATGGCCATGGTGATGTTGTACCAGGGCGTGTTGCCGGAGAGCCCGCCGAAGGCCGAGCCGTTGTTCGCGGCAGCCGAGGTATAGGCGTAGAGCACTTCGGTGAAGCCATGCGGGCCGCCATTGGCCATCGAGGCCACGGCGCTCGGCAGGACCACGGCGATCGCGGTGAAGATCAGCATCGCCAGCGGCAGGCAGAGGATGGCAAGCATCGCCATCTTGACCTCCTTGGCCTCAATCTTCTTGCCAAGATATTCCGGCGTGCGGCCGACCATCAGGCCGGCGACGAAGACGGCGACGACGACGAACATCAGGATGCCGTAGAAGCCGGCGCCGACGCCGCCGACGATGACCTCGCCGAGCTGCATGTTGATCAGCGGGATCATGCCGCCGAGCGCGGTGAAGCTGTCATGCATGGCGTTGACGGCGCCGCAGGAGGCGGCCGTGGTGATGACGGCGAACAATGCCGACAAGGCGATACCGAAGCGCGTCTCCTTGCCTTCCATGTTGCCGCCGTCGATGCCGAGCGCATGGACCAGCGGGTTGCCGGCAGCCTCGGCCCAGTAGCAGACGGCGACGCCGGCGAGGAACAGCACGCCCATCGAGGCCAGGATCGCCCAGCCCTGACGCTCACTGCCGACCATGCGGCCGAAGACGTTGGTGAGACCGGCGCCGAGCGCGAAGATCGACAGCATCTGGATCAGGTTGCAGATGGCGTCCGGATTCTCGAACGGGTGCGCGGCATTGGCGTTGAAGAAGCCGCCGCCATTGGTGCCGAGCATCTTGATGGCGACCTGCGAGGCGACCGGCCCGAGCGCGATCGTCTGCTTGGCGCCTTCCAGCGTGGTGGCGTCGACATAAGGGCCGAGCGTCTGCGGCATGCCAAGCCAGACATAGACGAGCGTCAGCACGATGCAGAGCGGCAAGAGCACGTAGAGCGTGCAGCGGGTGAGGTCGACCCAGAAATTGCCGATCGACTTGCCCGAAGCGCGGGCGAAGCCGCGGATCAATGCGATGGCGATGGCAATGCCGGTGGCAGCCGAGACGAAGTTCTGGACGGTGAGGCCGGCCATCTGCACGAGGTAGGACATCGTGCTTTCGCCACCATAGTTCTGCCAATTGGTGTTGGTGATGAAACTCGCAGCGGTGTTGAAGGCAAGCTGCGGGTCGACCGCGGTCATTCCCGCGGGATTATAGGGCAGCACGCCCTGCATCCGCTGCAGCGCGTAAAGAACCAGGAGACCGGCGAGATTGAAGAGCAGCATGCCGGTCGCGTAGACGGCCCAGTGCTGTTCTTCCTTGTCGCTTGTGCCGGCGAGGCGATAGAGGCCGCGCTCGATCGGAACGAGCACCGGCGACAGCAAAGTGCGATCGCCGTTGAAGACGCGGTACATATAGCCGCCGAGCGGCTTCACGAGCAAAAGCAGGATCCCGCAATAGACGAGAATCTGTATCCAGCCATTTATGGTCATGATGAGCTCTCCGCGTGCCGGTCAGAAGCGCTCTGGGCGAATGAGCGCGTAGGTAAGGTAGGCAAGCAGGAACAAGGTCACCGCGCCGCCGAGTATGTAATCGAAAAGCATGATCCGGCCCTTCCGCTCAGATTCTGTCGCAGACTTTGACGTAGGCCAAGGACAGGGCAAAGAATAAAATCCCGATTCCGAGAACAATGAGGTCCATGGCAGGCATTCCTTGTTTCGCTCGTGCTTTCCCGCCTGATGTCGGCGGGTTCAAAACTGGATATGAACGCACGTCACCTTGGGGGCGACGGCGGTCAAAGCTTCTTTTCGGAAGGAATATGGACCCGATCGCCATAAAGGTTCGAGACGGGGGAAATGGCAAAGATATAGGAATTTTATAGGGGTTTTTGGCGGTTTCTTGGGCTGCCAAAGCCGACGATCCTTGTCGGCAATGCTTCCCTGGCATCGGCTGTTCCGGCATCCGAGCGGCTAGCAAAGCCGCCTCGAGTCATGACGGTCGACGAACCGCAGCCGCGCAGCCCGCAAATCAATCTGTAGCTATCTTACTTGCTATGTTACTTTCCTACACGACGGCTTGAGGCGGGTCGCAATCGATGGCGCGCAAGCGCGTGAATCGGACGCACGAAGACGGAGCCAGCCAGCGGGCAGCAGGGAAGGACTGGCCAATGACCGAAGCTGACAGCCAGGCGCTGCGAATTCCGGACGAGGATGACGACCGGCACGACCATGTCAGGCGCATCCCGGACATCATTTCGCAGGTGAAGGACAGCTACCCGGAGCTGCGACCGGCCGAGCGCCGCGTCGCCAATGTCGTGCTCGACGACGTCAAATATGCCGTCGACGCTTCCAACGCCGCGCTTGCCCAGCGCGCCGGGGTCAGCGAGCCGACAGTGACCCGCTTCTGCCGCGCCATCGGCTGCGAGGGCGTTCGCGACTTCAAGCTGAAGCTGGCGCAGAGCCTGGTCGTCGGCGCGCTCTATCTCAGCACCAAGCCGCAACCTACGAACAGCGACAGCGGCATGCCGTTCTGGAATGCCGTGTTCGGCGAGGCGCGGCGCGCCCTGCAGGAGGCCGAGCGGCAGATCGATCCGGGCGAGTTGCAGAAGGCGGCGGAGCTGATCGCCAAGGCGCGGCAGGTGACGGTGTTCGGGCTCGGCGGCAGCTCGTCGGCGCTGGCGCAGGAGACGCAGTACCGCCTGTTCCGCTATGGCATCACGATCAGCGCGCAATGCGATCCGTATTTGATGCGCATGACGGCCTCGACGCTGAAGCCAGGCGATCTGGTGATCGCGATCTCGGCAACCGGCCGCACCCGCGAAGTGATCGAGGCAGTGGAGCTTGCCAAGCACTACCGCGCCAACGCGATCTGCGTGACGGCGCCGGATACCGAATTGACGCGGGTCTGCGATGTCCGGCTGACGATGGCGGTCCCCGAGTATCCCGACACGTTGAAGCCGACCGCCTCACGCTATGCTTTTCTTGCGGCTATCGACCTCCTGGCGGTGGCGACCGCCTACAGAATCGACGGCCCGGCGCGCGAGACGGTGCGCCGCATCAAGTACAACGCCCAGATCCATCGGACAGGGAAGGAGATGGAGCCGCTGGGCGATTGAGACGGTCGATATCCGGGTGAGGCCGGCCTGCAAATGGCGGGTTCCCGCGCTTCCGGTGCTCACGTACGTTAAGTACGCTCCGCTCCGGTTCTCGGAACCCACCATTTTCGACTCGGCCTGACCCGAATCTCGACCGCCTCAAAGAGCATTTTCGACGCGGTCGGCGAAAACTGGCCGCGCCGATCGACATTCGAAGGGACAAAAATGCTCGACATCGCACCATCGCAACAGGCGGCTACCTGGCTTGGCTCGTTCGGCCGGGCGCTCGAGGCCGGCGACGTCGTGGCGGCGACGAACCTTTTCGTGGAGGATTGCTACTGGCGCGATCTGCTGACCTTCACATGGAACATTAAAACCATGGAGGGCCAGGTGGCGGTCCGCGAGATGCTCAAGGCTACGCTCGCGACGGCGCGGCCGTCGCACTGGCGCCTCTCCGGCGAGCCGAGCGTCGACGACGGCATCATCGAAGCCTGGTTCAGCTTCGAGACGGCCGTGGCGCGGGGCGAGGGCATCCTGCGGCTCAAGGACGGTCGCTGCCGGACGCTGTTCACGGCGATGAGCGAGCTGAAAGGCTTCGAGGAGCAGAAAGGCCCAGCCCGGCCGCTCGGCATTCGACACAAGGCCGATCCCGAGCGTGAGACCTGGGCGGAAGCCAGGGCGCGCGAGGCGCGCGACCTCGGCGTGCACGAGCAGCCCTACTGCCTGGTGATCGGCGGCGGCCAGGGCGGCATCATGCTGGGCGCCCGGCTGCGGCAGCTCGGCGTTCCCACGCTCATCATCGAGAAGAACGCGCGCGCCGGCGATTCTTGGCGCAACCGCTACCGTTCGCTCGTGCTGCACGATCCGGTCTGGTACGACCATCTGCCTTACATTCCGTTCCCGGAAAACTGGCCGGTCTTCACGCCCAAGGACAAGATGGGCGACTGGCTGGAAATGTATGCCCGGGTCATGGAGCTGAACTACTGGGTCGCCACCAAATGCGTCAGCGCGGTCTATGACGAGGTGGAAAAGGTCTGGACCGTGGTGGTCGATCGTGTCGGCCAGCGCATCACACTGAAGCCCAAGCACATCGTCTTCGCCACCGGCGCCTACGGACCGCCGCGGCAGATCGCGCTGCCGGGGGCAGAGACCTTCAAGGGCGAGCTCCTGCATTCCAGCCAGTATTCCACCGGCGAAAAATTCCGCGGCAAGCGCGTCGCGGTGATCGGCGCGGCAAGCTCGGGTCATGACGTCAGCGTCGATCTCTGGGAGGCGGGCGCCAAGGTCACCATTGTCCAGCGCTCGCCAACGACGGTGGTGAAGTCCGACACACTGATGGAGGTCGGCTTCGAGATCTTTTCGGAAAAGGCGCTGGCGCGCGGCATCACCACCGACAAGGCCGACATGATCGTCGCCTCGACGCCGTTCGCGCTGGTGCCCAAGGGCCAACGGGCTCTCTACGATGTCATTCGCGAGCGCGACGCGGAGTTCTACAAGCGTCTCGGCGACAGCGGCTTCGCCATCGACTTCGGCGAGGACGAAACCGGGCTCTTGATGAAGGCCTACCGCACCGGCTCGGGCTTCTACATCGATGTCGGCGCCTGCGAGCTGATCCTGAACGGCGAGATCGCGGTCAAGAGCGGCGTCGGCATCAAGTCGCTGACGCCAAGCGGCATCCTGTTCGAGGACGGCAGCGAGCTTGCCGTCGACGCGATCGTCTGCTGCACCGGCTACCAGTCGATGAACGAGACGGTTGCCGCAATCGTCTCGCGCGAAGTGGCCGACAAGGTCGGTCCGTGCTGGGGCCTGGGCTCCGGCGTGAAGGGCGACCCTGGCCCGTGGCAGGGCGAACTGCGCAACATGTGGAAGCCGACGGCGCAGGAAGCGCTGTGGTTCCACGGCGGCAACCTGGCGCTGTCGCGCTTCTATTCGAAGTTCGTGGCGATGCAGCTCAAGGCAAGGATGGAGGGGATTGCGACGTCCGTCTATGGCGAGCCGAGTAACGCGGGGCGGTGAAGCTGCCAATCTCCCCCCTTTAGGGGGAGATGGCCGGCAGGCCAGAGGGGGTCGTCTCACATAGAGCGCCAACGTGCTCTCTTGTCGCGGACGGCGTTGGCGCTTCAAGCGAGGCGACCCCCTCTGTCGCCTTCGGCGACATCTCCCCCTCGAGGGGGGAGATTATCCGCGCCGAAATGTCTCGCCGCCACATCCACATGCGTGTGATGCGCATGCGCCTCGAAGCGCTCGGTCTCGCTGTGGTCGGGCGCTTCGTTCGGCCACCATTTGCCGCCGATGACGATGCCATTTGAAACCAGCCGCCGATCCGCGACCAGTGAGGCGCCGACCGCGTCGACGAAAGTGAAGCGGCCAGGCTGCAGCTTCAGCACCGCGACATCGCCGATGCCGCCGACCTTCAGCGTGCCGAGCTCCGGCCTGGCGATCGCCTCAGCGGGGCGCACGGTCGCAGCGCGCAGCACCTCGACGAGCGGCATGCCGAGCGCCATGAGCTTCGACATGCAGACCAGGATGTCGAAGGCCGGGCCGTCGACGCAGTAGAGGTGGACATCGCTCGAGATGACGTCCGGCGCTAGGCCCTCCGCCAGCATCGCCTTGGCGACCTCGAAGTCGAAGGAGCCCATGCCGTGGCCGATGTCGAAGATGACGCCGCGCTCGCGGGCAAGCCGCATGTCCGGTCGCACGGCGCCGGAGGCGAAGACCGGTGCGTTGGGGAACGGCCGGAAGCAGTGGGTGAGGATGTCGCCGCGGCGCAGCCTGGGCAGCACTTCCGAGCGGCCGGGCGGCGGCTCGTCGATATGCGCCATCAGCGGCAGGCCAACCTTGTCGGCGGCGTCGAGCGCGAGGTCGACCGGCGCGATGCCGCTGGTGCCACTGGCATGGCGGCCGGAGCGCACCTTGACGCCGACGACGACGTCGGCGTGCTCGCGCACCGCCGCCACCGTTTCGCGCGGCTCGCAGAGCCTGAGGTCGCTGCATTCGCCAACGGACACGGTCTTGGCGAAGCCGAATATGCCGGCGAAGGAGATGTTGACGTAGGCGAGGATGCGGACCTTCGAGCGCTCGATGACGTGGCGGCGGAAGCCCAGGAAATTGCCGGCGCCGGCGCTGCCGGCGTCGATGAAGGTGGTGGTGCCGCTCTTGACGGCGAGCCGGTCGGCATCGACACCAAGCGAGGTGCCGCCCCAGTAGACATGGCTGTGCAGGTCGACGAGGCCGGGCGTGACGATGCAGTCCCTCGCGTCGACGACCTCACCGGCGGCCTCGGCATCGATGGCGGCGTCGATCGCGGCGATGCGACCGTCGGCGATGGCGACATCGCGCGCCGCATCCAACCCCGAGGCCGGGTCGATCACACGACCGCCCTTGATCAGCAGATCGAACTGCATCGGCGCCTCCCTTATTCCGTTGGTCGCGATCAAACCGGCCGGTAGGCGACCGCTTCGATCTCGATCTTGATGTCGATCATGAGGCGGGATTCGACGGTGGTACGCGCCGGCGGGTCATTCGGGAAATGCTTTGCATAGACCGTGTTGAAGGCGCCGAAGTCGCGGGCGTCCTCGAGCCAGACGGTGGTCTTGACCACATCGTCCATGGTGCAGCCGGCAAGCGCCAGCGCCGCCTTGACGTTCTGCAGCACCTGCTCGGCCTGCTCCGTAATCCCGCCCTTGACCACGAGGCCGTCGCTGCCCACCGGCACCTGGCCGGAGACGTAGACGAAATCGCCGGCACGCACGGCTGGCGAGAGCGGGACATGCGATTTTCCGAAACATTGCTTGGGCATGTGCGCCTCCTGTTGTCGACTGGACGGGACCGTTCTTATAGCCGTCTACGCTTGTCGGCGTGATCCTCATAGAGCATTTGTTGGAAAGCAACATTTTTTCGAAAATCCATGTTGCTTTATTACAAAGGCATGAGCATCCTGGGCCTCAAAGTCGGGTCGGCAACCCGTGGCCGCCGGCGTCACGCACGAGAGAGGGGAGAGCCAGCATGACCTTCGACAAGAACCCGTTTCCGCAAGGCGATGCCGATCGCCACGCGCTGTGGGAAATGCTGGTGCGGCGCGACATCGATGCCTTCCTCGGCCAGGATTGGTCGATGGTCGAGGACGACTTCATCGCCGAGAGTTTCTTCGGCATGCATGCGCATTTCCTTGCCAATGCCGACGCCTGGCGGCTGCAGTTTCCGAGGCTGGAGGTCTATCGCGACGAATGGCTGCGGCAGGCCAGGGAGACCGCCGCGACGACATTCGCCGAACCGCTGCGCGAAGCGTTGTTCCGCATCACCAACATGCGCGACATCGACGTCGATGGCGACCGCGCGGTGCTGCACAAGAAGTTCGATGGTTCCGTCGCCAAAGCGGATGGCGGCGTCGACCGCCTCAAATGGCAGACGCTCTATTTCTGCCGTAAGGTCGGCGGCCGCTGGAAGATCGCCGGTTTCGTCGGGTACATGCCGCATCCGCTGGGAAGCTGAGGCCGCGATCGGACGCTGCTTGCGTTGGCAAAATCGCACATTTTGGAGATTGGCCGAAGGCCCGTCAGTTCGTCATCCTAGGGCGGAGCAAGGAGCGAAGCGACGCGCGCAGACCCTAGGATCCATGCCGTTACCTGTGAGCGTTGCGGCGGTGCGGAATTCTGCTCCGCTGCATTCCTTGGCTCAGGTCACGGAATGGATCCTTGGGTCTTCGCTCCGCTTCGCGTCGCTACGCCCAAGGATGACGAAGACGCGTAGGGCTTCGGCCGGCGGACTTCTAAGACAGGCGTGGCAACCGCTCGTCGGGCGAGCGATGGTCGAACACGACGCCCATGGTCTTACCAACGGCGGTCATGACGATCAGTTCGATCAGATGATCGTCGCTGTCCTCGCAGGCGGGGCCGGATTGGCGGATGGCGTCGAGCATCGCCCGGGTCGAGATCGTATCGCCGGCGCGAAATTTCGAAAGAGCAGACGAAACAAGGTCTTGTGCCGTCGGGTCCGTGACGGGCAGTTCCGCAGCGACGTTCATCGGCCTCCTCCTGCCATGAACCCTCTCCAAAAGGATGATACGCCAATGGCTGGATTGCGCCAGTGAAATGGTGGTCCGACCAGTGCGATTGGCGACAGCCTGCCGCCATTTGGCGCTTAGAGCATGTCGCGCTGAAACGGATTCGGGCGACGCGCTTTAAATCTTTGAATTTACGCATGTCGTTTCCCAAAACCGCCGCGCACTTTTGGGCTTAGGTGTGGAACACCGGGCCACCGGCCATGCCATGCGCTCGACGCACCGCGCTCCGGTTGCTAAGCCCCTCCCGCGCAGGGAGACTAGTCGAGTCGAGAGATGACAGTTGCAATCGAGATGGGGCAGACGACGGCAGGCGCGCCGGCGGCCCTCGACCTTGAGGAACTGCTGGCGACGCGCCTGCTGGTGCAGGGCAATTCGGGTTCGGGCAAGTCGCATCTGTTGCGTCGGTTGCTCGAACAGAGCGCGCCCTGGGTGCAGCAGACCATCATCGACCCCGAAGGCGACTTCGTCTCGCTCGGCGAGCGCTACGGCCATCTGGTGATCGATGCCGAGGAGCATACCGAACGCGGCCTGCAGGCCGCCGGCGAGCGGGCGCGCGTCCATCGCGTCTCGACGGTGCTCAATCTTGAGGGACTCGATGCCGAAAACCAGATGCGGCGCGCCGCCGCCTTCCTCGGCGGCCTGTTCGAAGTCGCGCGCGACCACTGGTATCCGATGCTGGTGGTGGTGGACGAGGCGCAGCTCTTTGCGCCGGCCGCAGCCGGCGAGGTGTCGGACGAGGCGCGCAAGCTTTCGCTGGGCGCCATGACCAATCTGATGTGCCGCGGCCGCAAGCGCGGGCTTGCCGGCATCATCGCCACGCAGCGGCTGGCGAAGCTTGCCAAGAATGTCGCGGCGGAAGCGTCGAATTTCCTGATGGGGCGGACCTTCCTCGACATCGACATGGCGCGCGCGGCCGATCTGCTCGGCATGGAGCGGCGGCAGGCGGAAGCGTTTCGCGACCTGGAGCGCGGGCATTTCATGGCGCTGGGCCCGGCGCTGTCGCGCCGTCCGCTAAGCCTACGGATCGGATCGACCGAGACGAGCCCACGCAACGGCACGCCGCGGCTGATGCCGCTGCCGGAGGCGACGCTGGAGGACGCGCGCTCGATCATCCTGGCAGCGCCGCCGCCCGAGACGGTGCGGCCACAGCGCCGGCCTTCGCCGGACCTGCTCGACCAGCTCATGGCGGCCAAGGCCGCTCCGCTGGACATCCGCCCAGAGCCGGCCGAGCCGCAACCCAGCGCCGAGGATCTCGCCGAGCGGCGCGAGCGGATGGACCGCATCCTGCGCGCCATCCTTGCCGAGCCCGACGCGGGGTTCCGCGTCATCGGCGTGCTCTACCAGGAGTTCGTGGTCCGCTGCCGCATCGAAGGCCTCGCTTCGGTCGTGCCCGACCTTTCGGAATTTCGCCGCATGCTGACGCGCGCCCGCGCCGGCGTCGGCTCCGACATGGCCGAGGACGATGCGTGGCGGGACATTTCGGTGCGCGCTTCGCTCTTGCCCGAGGACATGCAGGGCGTGTTCATGATGATCGCGAGGGCCGCAAAGGAAGGCTGGCCGTGCCCGAGCGACGCGGCCATCGCCCGCGCCTACGGCTCGCATTCGCTGCGCCGCGCGCGCCGGCTGCTCGACTATATCGAGGAGCAGGGCCTCATCGTCTGCCAGGTCGACGGCACCGGCCGGCGCACGGTGACGCTGGTGGAACTCGCCTGGGCGACGGCGCCGGGCGATCCGAATGCCGAAGAGCAGGACAGCTCGGCGGCGTGAGAGCCGGGGTCAACACACGAACCGACGGGGTTTCGGGCCTATTCCGACCAACCTGTGACCGGCGACGGCATTCATGGCCGCAGCTCGATGGTGCGAGCGTCGCGTAGCGGTGACGCGCGATGGGAGGAGATGACGACGATCCGACCGCCGAGATGGGCAAGCAACCGCTCGAGGATGCGCTCACCCTGGGCATCGTCGAGATGTTCCGCCGGCTCGTCGAGCAGCACCAGTGGCTTCGTCGACAACCAGGCGCGCGCCAGATTGATGCGCTGCACTTCGCCGAGTGAAAACCTGTCCTGCCTGATCCATGCATCAAGGCCACCGGCCTCGCGGATACGGCCGTCCATCTCGACGGCTTCCAGCGCGCGCCAGAGCGCGACATCCGGAACGTCGGCAGCGAAAAGGTTGGCGCGGACGGTGTCCTCGAGGATGACCGCGTCGTGCAGGACAAGAGCCGCGTGCGTCCGCCGCTCGCTTGCCGACAGGATGCGGTCACCGGCGGCAAAGGCGTCGTCGCCGATCCAGCCGGCAATCTGCTTCAACAGGCTGGTCTTGCCCGAGCCGCTCGCCCCGGCCAACACCGTCGGCTGGCCCCTCGCGAAAAGCAGGGAGATGGGGGGCCCGATGGCCCGGCCGTCGGGGGCGCGGCGCTGCAGGACGCCATGGCGCAGCAGGTGGGGTTCGACATCGTCTGGCGCGGAACTGCGCCGGCCAGCCGCGGCGGCCTGCGTCCATTGGCCGATCTCGTTGCGAGCCGCGTTGCGGCGAAGCATGGCAACAAGCATGCGCGACACGCCATTCATGGTCTCGCCCAGCGCCAGCCAGGAAAAGGCGAGCAGCATGGGCAGGAGAAGCTCCGGCCCTTGCCGCCCGGCGTGCCAGGCGGCCGCCATCACGCTGATGCCGGCGGCCGGACCGAAGGCGGCGCCGATCATGTCCAGCCGGGCCTGGAACCGGCGCAGCGTAAGCAACGCGCCGTCGGCGCGGGAGAGCGCGGAAAGCGCGTCGCCGCATTCACGGCTCCACGCGCCCTCGGCCTTGAGCGGAACGGCTGACGCCATGGCCGCGCCAAGCCGGCCCGCGCCCCCGCGACGCAGCGACCTGGCCTGCTCCCATGCCATGGCGCCAGCCTTCGCCACCCGGTTCCCCGCGAACAGGATGGCGAGAAAAAAGAGGATTGTCGGCAATAGAGACAAAGGCGCGAGGACCGCAGATGCCGCGATGAGGACGGCGAGGCCGCAAGCGAACGTCAGCGTCGGCAGGCCGGCGCGCAACCGGGCGTAGTCGAGGTCCTCGACGTCGTCGAGATAGTCGGCAAGGCGGGCATCATCGCCGAGCTGCCAACCCGCCCGGCGCACGGCGGGCGCTGCCGCCATGGCGGAAAAGAGCTCGACGCGATGCGCAACCTGATCCGTCAACGCTGCCTTGTGACCCGTCAGTCGTTCGCCGTAACGAGCGGCCGTGCGGCCGACGGCGAACAGCCTGACCAGCGCCGCCGGGATGTGGAAGTTGAAAGTGAAGGCAGCGGCCGACAGGCCGGCGATCGCCACCGACCCGAGCAGCCAGGCGGACACGCCGCCGAGCAAAATGGCGCAGGAAAGCGCCGCGAAGGCGAAGCCTGTCGCCAGCCGCCATGACCTGCCGCTCGATGGAAGACCTGCCATGTTCATGCCGCGACCTCGATTGCATCTCTGTGGGCGAGATCGACAACAAGCTCGGCGGCGGCCGCGAGATCCCGGTCATGCGTCGCCACGACCACCAGCCGCGACTGCGAGACCGTGAGCAGCATGCGCCGCACGGCTTCGGCCGTCTCGCGGTCGAGTTTTGCCGTCGGCTCGTCCGCCAGCACGGCGCGCCTGGTCATCGCCGCGCGGGCGATCGCGATGCGCAGCCGCTGACCGCCGGAGAGGTTGGCGCCGCCCTTGTCGAGCCGGGCATCGAGGCCGCCCGGCAGCAGCGCGTCGTCGAGCAGCCCGATCGCGCGGGCGGCGTCCTCCAGGCGATGCGGGTCTGTCGTGCCGGTGTTCCAGGCAATGGCCTCGCTAAGCGTTCCCTCCGGCACGTAGCTGTCGGTCGCAACCCAAGCGATCCGCTGATCGGCGAGCGGATGCGTGTCCGGCGTTCCACCCGGTTCGAGCCTGGCCAGGCGGCGCAGCAATGTCGACTTGCCCGATCCGCTCGGGCCGACGATGGCAACGAGGCCTTTCGCCGGCAGCGTCAGGCGCAGGCGGTCGGGCATCGGCAAGGCCTTCGCCGCGACCGGCTCGGCGTCGAGCAGCCTGTCCAGCGCCGCGGCTGCCGCCAGCCCTTCCGCCCTGGCATGGTACTGCTCCGAAAAGCGCCGGAAGGGCGCGAAATATTCCGGAGCGATCATCAGGATGAACAGGCTTTGCCACAGCTCAAGATTGGAGAAGCCGGGGATCATCGCAAGCTTCAGGTGGCCGAGTCCGAGGAAGACAGCGAGGATGGCGATCGAGAGCGAGGCGAAGAAGTCGATGATGCCGGCGTTGACGAAGGCGATGCGCAGCACGCCCATCGTGTTGCCGGCATAGGCTTCGAGGCGCATGGCGAGCTTTGCTTCCTCTGCGGCCATTGCATGATTGGCCAGGATCGTCGGCAGAGTGCGGATGCGGTCGGCGAACTGGGCTGCCAGTCGGCCGAAGGCGCGTTCCTGGGCGTCGGCGCGCCGGCGGATGGCATCGCCGACCAGCGCGAAGAACAGGATCATCACCGGCGTCAGGCAGATGACCAGCAACGCGGCCTGCCAAGAGACAAGGAACAGCGTTGCCGCCGCGAGCAACGGCCCTGCCGCCATCATGGCGCTGGCCGCGCGGTGACCGACGACAAGCGCGGCAACCGCTTCGGGATGACGCTGCATCGAGACGATGAGGCTGCCGACCGACAGCGATTGCAGCTGCCTGGCCGGCATTTCGTTCAGCCGTTCGCCCGCCAGTTCGCGCAACCCAATCGACACGTCCGTCTCGGCCGAGGCCTGCACTCGGTCGGCGGCAAGGCCGGCGATGCAGGAAGCAAGGAGAAGTCCGACCGCTGTCGCAACAAGCGATGGGTCGAGGGGCTCGCCCACCACCAGCCGGCCCGCCGCCATGGCCGCCGTGGCGGCGAAGCCGAGCCGCAGCGCGGTGCGCGCAATTTGCATCGCGAGCAGGCGGCGCAATCCCGGCCTTGCCCGCCGCCGAGCGGCGGCGAGCGCCTCAAAGGCGCCTGTCGCCGGGACGGCGCGATCGGGTGCTGGCGCGGGAGTGGGTGGCGTTTCCATGCGCCGGTTCTCGCACGCGCCGGGATGAAAGGATTTGATCCAGATCAAGTCGCGCGCGTTCGTCCGGCGCTATGGAGCGGTGTCCAGAAAGGATGCTCCCATGTCCGACCCTCTTCTCGTCGACCTATCCCGGCTGCAGTTCGCGCTGACGGCCCTCTACCATTTCCTGTTCGTTCCCCTGACGCTCGGCCTCTCCATCCTGATTGCCATGATGGAGACCGTTTACGTGATGACCCGCCGAACGATCTGGCGCGACATGACGAAGTTCTGGGGCGTGCTGTTCGGCATCAACTTCGCCCTCGGCGTCGCCACCGGCATCACCATGGAATTCCAGTTCGGCATGAACTGGGCCTATTACTCGCACTATGTCGGCGACGTCTTCGGAGCGCCTTTAGCCATCGAAGGCCTGATGGCCTTCTTCCTCGAAGCCACCTTCGTCGGGCTGTTCTTCTTCGGCTGGGAGAGGCTGTCGCCGCGCGCGCATATGACCGTGACCTGGCTGATGGCGCTCGGCACCAACTTCTCGGCGCTCTGGATCCTGATCGCCAATGGCTGGATGCAGAACCCGGTCGGCTCAGCCTTCAACCCGGACACGATGCGCATGGAGGTCACCGACTTCATGGCTGTGATCTTCAACCCGGTCGCGCAGGCGAAGTTCGTGCACACGGTTTCGGCCGGCTATGTCTGCGCCGCCACCTTCGTGCTCGGCGTCTCGGCCTGGTATCTGCTCAGGGGACGCCACGTCCAACTCGCCAAGCGCTCCTTCGTGATCGCCTCGGCCTTCGGCCTGGCCTCGGCGCTCTCGGTCATCGTGCTCGGTGACGAAAGCGGCTATGCGCTGACCGATAACCAGAAAATGAAGCTCGCGGCGATCGAGGCCATGTGGGAGACGGAGCCGGCGCCGGCGTCGTTCACGGCATTCGGCATTCCCAGCCAGAGGGATCGCGAGACGCATTTCGCCATTCGCATCCCTTGGGTGATGGGCCTCATCGGCACGCGCTCGGTCGACAGGCAGATCGCCGGCATCGATGAGCTCGTCGCCCACGCCGAAGCCCGCATCCACAACGGCATCGTCGCCTATGACGCGCTGGAGAGGATCAAGGCGGACCGCGGCGACACGGCGGCCCGCGCGGCCTTTGATGCCAACTCCAAGGATCTCGGCTACGCGCTGCTGCTTAAGCAGTACCTGCCCGACCCGCGGCAAGCGAGCGAGCAGCAGATCAAGGACGCCGCCTGGTCGACCGTGCCTTATGTGCCGCTGCTCTTCTTCAGCTTCCGCCTGATGGTGGCCTGCGGCTTCGCGCTCGCGGCACTGTTCGCGCTGTCGCTGTGGCATACGACGCGCGAGACCGAAGCGCCGCGCTGGCTGTTCCGCGCCGCGCTGCTCGCCATGCCGCTGCCCTGGATCGCCATCGAGGTCGGCTGGTTCGTGGCGGAATTCGGCCGCCAACCCTGGATTATCGATGGTGTGTTGCCGACCTTCCTCGCCACGTCGGAGCTCGGCGTCACCGACCTTCTGCTCACCATCGTGGGCTTCACGCTCGTCTATGGCGTTCTAGCTGTCATCGAGGTCAGGCTGATGTTGGCCGCCATCCGCAAGGGACCGGAGATCGCCAGCGTCATCGACGACCTGCGCCCGACTGCCAGCCCTACAATGCAACCCGCAGAGTGATGCGCAAAGGATCAAGACGATGATCGATTTTCTCTTCGACTATGAAACGCTGCGCGTGGTCTGGTGGATCCTGCTCGGTGTGCTCCTGATCGGTTTCGCCGCGACCGACGGTTTCGACATGGGCGTCGGCGCGCTGTTGCCTTTCGTCGCCAAGACGGATGCCGAACGCCGCGTGGCGATCAACACCATCGGCCCCGTCTGGGAAGGCAACCAGGTGTGGTTCATCCTCGGCGGCGGCGCCATCTTCGCGGCATGGCCGGCGCTCTATGCGCTGAGCTTCTCGGGCTTCTATCTCGCCATGTTCCTGGTGCTTTTGGCGCTGATCATGCGACCGGTGGCCTTCAAATACCGCTCGAAGCGGCCGGATCCGGCCTGGCGCACGCGCTGGGACTGGGCGCTCTTCGTCGGCGGCGCGGTGCCGGCGCTGATCTTCGGTGTTGCTGTCGGCAACACACTGCAGGGCGTGCCGTTCCACTTCACGCCCGACCTGCGCCCGATTTATGAAGGCTCGCTCTTCGGCCTGCTTAACCCGTTGGCGCTCTATTGCGGCCTGGTCTCGCTCGCCATGCTGGTGACGCATGGCGCGGCCTGGCTGACCTTCAAGGCGGAGGGTACCGTCGCCGACCGCGCTCGCCAGATCGGCGGACGCTCCGCGGTCATCACGGCGGCGCTCTTCGCCGGCGGCGGGTTGCTGGTGTGGCTTGGCCTGCTCGGCGGTTACCGCGTGACCTCGCCGATCGCCTGGGACGGGCCGTCCAATCCGCTCATCAAGACGGTTGCGGTCGACGGAACCGCCTGGCTGGCGAACTTCCACGCTCATCCTTTGCTCTGGATCGTGCCGATCCTCGGTATCGCTGCGCCACTGCTAGCCGCCGCCGGTTTCCAGGCCCGGCTCGAAGGCTGGACGTTCCTCGCCTCGAAGCTCGGCGTGGCGATGATCGTCGCCACGGTGGGGCTTGCCATGTTCCCGATCCTTTTGCCGTCGAGCAGCAACCCCAGCCATTCGCTGGCGGTCTTCGACGCCTCGTCGAGCCGCGCCACGCTACGCAACATGTTGATCGCCACGGTGATCTTCATGCCGGTGATCCTTGCCTATACCGGTTGGGTCTACCGCGTGCTGTGGGGCAAGGTCGGCGAGAACAGCATCGAGAAGGCCGGCTCGTCCGCCTACTGATTCAAACCGGAGTTCTGACCATGTGGTATTTCGCCTGGATCCTCGGCCTCGGACTGGCCGCTTCCGTCGGCATCCTCAACGCGCTCTGGTACGAGCTGCGCACCGTGCGCGAAGAGCCGGCCGAGGACACCGTCGCCCTGCCGACGCCTTGAGCCTGGCCAACGCGGAGGTATTGTCATGACGGGCGCTAACCGGGAGCCGTTCCGCACCCTTGCGGACATGAAGCGGGCGCACACGCAAATGCTTGCGCTCTGCCATATGCTGGAAGGCATCGCCGACGACCTGCCGTCGCGCGTCGACCGTCTGCAGTGCCTCGCCGTGGCGGCGGACCTCTTGCCGCTGCTGCGCGAGTGCCACCGCTTCGAGGAAGACGTCGTCTTTCCCGCCTTCGCGCGGCAAACCGGCGGCGAAGAGATCGTCGCGCGGCTCAGGCTCGAGCATCTGGAGGACCAAAGCGCTGCCGCAGACCTTAGCGAAGCGCTGCTTGCCCATGGCCACGGGCGGCCGATCGAGAACCCGGAGGCCTTCGGCTACATGCTGCGGGCACTGTTCGAATCGATGCGCCGCCACATCGCCTTCGAGCGCGACCATGTGCTGCCCGAGGTTCTGGGCCACCGATAGGGCAATGCCGGGGATCAATCCCCGGCGCGTGCCGCGAGACGTTTGATGTCGTCGATGTCGACGTGGCGATTGTTCTCGACGCGGATCACGTTCTCGCCGCGCAGGCGGGTGATCTGCCGGCTCACCGTCTCCACTGTAAGCCCTAGAAAATCCGCGATCTCGGCACGCGACAGCGGCAAGTCGAAAGAAGCGCCGCGGCGCTCCGGTCCGGCGGCGGGATCGATGTTGCGCGCGATCATCAGAAGGAAGCTCGCGATCTTCTCGGCGGCGGTCTTGCGGCCGAGCGCCACCATCCAGTCGCGCGCCTGGTCGAGCTCGCGCAGCTTCTGCTCAAGCAGGCGATGCTCGAGATCCGGCTGCTCCTTCATCAAGCGCTCGAGCGCCTGGCGCGGGAACGAGCACAGCTCGACCTCGGTCGCTGCCTCTGCGGTCAGCGTGCTCTCGGCCTGGAACGGCCTGCCGAGGAAATCTGGAGCGAACTGGAGTCCGACGATCTGCCGGCGGCCGTCGGAAAGGGTCTTGGTGAGCTTCACGACGCCGGAAAGCACGTTGGAGAACCGGTCGACGCTGCCTGCGTCGCTTACCAGTTCCTTGCCGGTCTCGGCCTTATGCCGCTTCGTCGACTTGGAGAGAGCGAGAAGCTGATCGGGATTGAGCGCGCCGCATATGCCGCGATGCCGCGCTTCGCATGAAACGCAGAGAACCGGGATGCCCTTCGTGTGAATGTCTTCGCGCACGATGGAACACCTATAGTGTTCCCGGTCCTCAGCAGCAACGCATGGGACGGCGCGATAGCGTCGCAGCCCGCGCCTTCAGGAAGCGCTGCCTTCTTACCGATCCTCGATGATCCTCAGATACGCCGCCGTCACGAACAGCACGATGAAACCGAAGAGGATGCGGCGGCCGCCTTCGGGCATGTGCAGGATGGTGAGCAGCGTCGTCAGCACGGTGAGGATCAGCGCGCCGACGATGGTGCCGGTGTAGCCACCGCGGCCGCCGAAGATCGAGGTGCCGCCGATGACGGCGGCGGCCACCGAAGGCAGCACCAGCGGCTCGGCGAGCGACAGCGAGGGCGCCTTGATCAAGCCGATATAGAGCAGGCCGGTGATGCCGGCGAGCAGGCTGGAGATGACATAGAGCGCGGTGATCACCTGCCAGTAGCGGACGCCGGACAGGCGCGCAGCGCGCTCATTGTCGCCGACGGCATAGAGCAGGCGGCCGAAACCGGTGCGGTTGAGCGTGAAGACGATCAGCACCGCCACCGGAACGAACAGGAAGAGCGCATTGGGGAAGCCGTAGGTGAGGCCGGTGCCGAGCCAGTTGAGGAAGTCCGGGATCCTGGCGCCGGAGGCGATGACGGTGCGCTGGTAGACCTGCAGGAAGCCGGTGCCGATCAGGCTGGTGCCGAGCGTCATGATCAGTGGATGGACGCGGAAGACGCCGACGCCGATGCCGTTGACGAGGCCGATCAGCACCGCCGGCAGCATGGCTAGGATAAAGGCCACTGCCGGGTCTTGGTTGACGATCTGCGTCGCCATGATGAAGGCGCTCATCGTCGCCACCGTTCCGACCGACAGGTCGATGCCGCCGGTAAGCATGGTCATGGTCTGGCAGCCGGCGAGGATCGCCAGCGGAATGGCGAACTTCGCCGTGTTGGCGATCCAGCGCTCGTTGACGATGCCGGGGCGCAGGATCTGCAGGATCACCACAAGGATGACCAGCAGTATGACCAGCGGAATGAGCGGCCGGTCCGCCATGAAGCGCTTCAGGCGGCGGCCGAAGGAGACCGGCTGGGGCATGGTCGCGCTGCTCGTCATGGCGTTGCTCCTGCCGGGCGGCCCCGGATGGTGATGAAGGCGCCGAACATCACCACGGCGACCATGATTGCGCCCTCGATGATGGCCGTAACGTTGGGGTCGATGGCGAGAAGCGTCAGGTCGGTGCGCACCAGCCTGAGCACGAAGACGGCGATGATCGGCCCAAGCAGCCCGCCCTTGCCGCCGCCGAGCGCCACGCCGCCCAGAACCACCGCCGCGACGCTGGCGAGCAGATAGGGGCCGGGGATCGGCGCACCGATGCCGGTGCCGATGGTGAGCGACAGCCCGCCGAGCGCACCGAACAGGCCGGAGAGGGCGTAGGCGACGATCCTGGTGCGCGCCACCGGCACGCCGCTGCGGAAGGCGGCGAGCTCGTCGCTGCCGATGGCGTAGATGGAAAGGCCGAGACGCGAGCTTCTCAGCGGAATCCAGATGATGAAGAGGCAGACAATAAGCAGCACCAGCGCCTTCGGCACCCAGGCATCGGCCCAATCCGGCAGGCCGGGAATCGGCATGGTGCCGACGACACTTGCCTTCAGCCACTCGGCAGCGGCGCCGCCGGGCGCGTCGAGCACCAGAAGTGCTGCCCCCTGCAGCACGAACAGCGTGGCCAAGGTGACGACGATATCCGGCACGCGGGTGACGACGATGAGAAGGCCGTTCAGCGCGCCGAGCACCAGCCCCATGGCGAGCACGAAGGGCACGACGAACAGCGCATATTCCTCGCTGGCGCCGTTCATCATCGAGGCGGCGGTGACGCTGGTCAGCGCCATCATGGCGGCGACCGAGAGATCGATGCCGCCGGCGGTGACGACGACGGTCTGGGCAGCCACTGCAAAAGCGTAGGGCAAAACTGCCCGGGCGAGCGAGCCGAAGTCGCCGCTACCATAGCCCGGCTGGATCAGCTTGGTGATAACGAACAGGAAGATGAGCAGGGCGAGCAGGCCGGCGACCCAGCCCTGGCGGCGCAGGAAGCGGGTCATGACGCGGCCTCCGCATCGGGGGCGGGCCTGACATCGGCAAGGATGCCGACATCCTCCCTGGCGCCGCGCGGCAGGCCGTAGGCGGCCCGCATCAGCGCCGGCTCATCGGCAAGCTCGACCGGGAAAGTGTCGACGACACGGCCGCCGAAGATGACGATGACGCGGTCGCAGACACGCTGCACCTCCTCCAGCTCGGATGTGTAGAACAGCACCGACTTGCCGAGGCCGGCGAGTTCGCGCAGCAATTTGTAGATCTCCTGCTTGGTGCCGACATCGATGCCGCGCGTCGGGTCGAAGCAGAGGATGGTGCGGGCATCCGCCGCGATCCAGCGGGCGATGGTCACCTTCTGCTGGTTGCCGCCGGAAAGGCGCTGCACCTCGCCCTGCGCGCGGGTGTCGATCTGCAACCTGGCAATGGCGCTGGAAACCACCATGCGTTCCCGCTGGACCCGGATCGGCCCCCATTTGCGCAGCGCGGCGCTGAAGGGCAACGCGATGTTCTCGCGCACCGAGCGCTGCATGGCGAGCGCCTCGGTGCGATCGCCAGGCACGTACGCGATGCCAGCTTGAATCGCGTCGCTCGGATGCGAAAACTTCACCGGCGCGCCGTCGACTTCGATCGTGCCGCCGGCTGGATGGATCGAACCGGCAAGAGCGGCAAAGAGCTCGTCCTGGCCCTGACCCTCGAGCGCGACGACGCCGGCCACCTCGCCATTGGCAAGGTCGAAAGAGACGTCGTGCAGCTTGGTGCCGAGCTGCAGGTTGCGCACCGACAGCCGAGGGTGGCTATCTTTGGCGGTTGGCGTCTCATTCGCCATCCGCGCGGCGGCGACGCTGGTCTTTTCGATGCGGGCGCCAAGCATCATTTCGACGATCTTTTCCTCGACACCGGGCTCGATGTCGACGACGCCGACAGTGGCGCCGTCGCGCAGCACCGTGGCGCGGTCGCAGAGCGCGGAAATCTCGACGAAACGGTGCGAGATGAAGATGACCGAGCGGCCGCTGTCGCCCTGGCGACGCACGACTTCGAGCACTTTTTCGGCGAGGTTGGCCGGAAGCGCTGCCGTCATCTCGTCGAGCAGCAGCACATCGGGCTCGACGGCTAAAGCACGCGCCAGGTCGAGCACACGCAAAATAGCCAGCGGAATGTCGCGCGCGGTCTCGCGTATATCGAGGTTCGGAATGCCGAGCTCGCGCACCCAGGCGCGGAACGGCTCGACCGGCGTGCTGGTGAGCCTGAGATTGGAAAGGACATCGAGATCGGGGATCAGTGCCGGTTCCTGGTAGACCGGCAGCAGGCCGGCGCGGCGCGCGGCGGCGGGCGAGCGCACGTCGCGGGTTTCGCCCCGGATCAGGATGTGGCCGGCGTCCGCCCGGATGGCGCCGGTCAGGATCTTCACCAGGGTCGACTTGCCGGCGCCGTTGGCGCCCATCAGCGCATGAACCTCGCCCGGCAGCACCGACAACGATGCGTTGCGCAGCGCGGCGACGGCGCCGTAATTCTTGACGACGCCGGTGGCGTCGAGGAGTGGGTTGGTGGTCAAAGCGTGCGGTTCTCGATCATGTGCGGCCTGTTTTAATACAACAGCACGCCACGCTTGCGCGCGGCGTACTGCGGAGCGGCGACTTTCCCTTCTCCCCTTGTGGGAGAAGGTGGCCTCGCGAAGCGAGGTCGGATGAGGGGTGTTCCAGAAAACACCAACGCCTCATTCCTTCCAGCACCCCTCATCCGTCTCGGCGCTGCGCGCCGATCCACCTTCCCCCACAAGGGGGGAAGGAAGAAGCCCCAGCTTATTCGCCCGGGCCCTTGCAGGCGACGATCTGGTCCTTGGTGTAGGTGGTCCAGTCCGGGATCGAGATCGAGACCGGCCATTCCGGGCTAAGCGACGGGTCGGCGGCCGACTTCAGCTTGGCCTTGCCCTCATCGGTGGCGTTTTCCCAGAGCTGCGGCTCGACCAGCACGGTCTGCTGCGCCGGCTTCTTGCCGTCGAGGATCTGCAGCGCCAGCGTGACGCCGGCGCCGCCGATCGAGCCGGGGTTGGTGACGGCGGCACCGACCAGGCCCTTGACCGTGTTCAGCTGGCCGACGAAGCCGGCATTATCGGCGCCGACCACGGGCACCATCGGGGCCTGCTGCTCGACCAGCGCGTCGACGATGACGTTGTCGATGCCCGACGTCCAGATGCCGTTGATCGGCGCTCCTGTGGCGAGGAAGGACAGGATCTGCTGCTTGCCCTGATCCTGCTGCCAGCCGGTGAACACCTCCTGCGCGACCTTCACGTCGGGGAATTCGGCCAGCGCCTTCTTGAAGCCCTTGTCGCGATCGCTGTCGGCCGAGGCGCCGGCGGCGCCGCGCATGTAGAGCACCTCTCCCTTGCCGCCCATCTGCTGGAACAGCCACTTGGCGCCGAGATAGGCGTACTGCTCCTGGTTGTTGGAGATGATGTAGGCGGACGGCTCGGTCACCGCCTGGTCGACGGCGACGACGACGATACCGGCCTTGGTGGCTTCCTCGAGGCCGGCCTTGATGCCAGCCGGGTCGGCCGGGTTGACGACGATGGCGTTGACCTTGGCGCTGATCAGGTTGCGGATGTCCTCGAGCTGGCCGGCGGCGTCGGTGTTGCGGTGCGCGATATTGAGCTTGGCCACCTCGCCGGAAGCCAGCGCCTGCGCCTTCATCGCGCAGATCATCTCCTCACGCCAGCCGTTGCCCTGCACGGTGTTGGAAATGCCGATCGTGTACTTGCCCTCGGCGGACGAAACGCTCACCGAGGCAAGCAGGGCGGCGCCGGCAAGAAGCGGGGCCATGGTCAGGTATCTCTTCATTTCAGTACTCCTCCACATTGACTGTCAGTTGCAGTTCAGTTTGCAGTTCCGGGAGCCCCGATCGCGCCGGAGCCAAGCCGTTGTTCCTTCATTTGACGAAAGGTTGCAGCACGTCGCGGGCCAGCAGGAAACCGCGCTTCACCTTTTCGTCGCTCCCCTCGAAACGGCGGTCCTCATGCTCGATGATGACCGGCCCGTCATATCCGGCCCGGTAAAGGCCCGAAAAGATGCTGCTCCAGTTGATGTCGCCCAGCCCCGGCATGCGCGGCACTTGCCAGCCTATGCCGGCCGAAAGGATTCCGCGCTCGTACAAACCATCATGATCAATCATCAGGTCCTTGGCATGCACATGCAGCATGTGCGGGCCGAACTCGCGGATGAAGCGCTCCTTGTCGATCATCTGCCAGACGAGGTGCGACGGGTCGAAATTCATGCCGACGTCGCTGCCCCAGGTCTCCAGGATGCGGCGCCATATGTAAGGCGAATAGGCGATGTTGTGCCCGCCCGGCCATTCGTCATAGCTGAAGATCATCGGGCAGTTCTCGAAGGCGAGCCTGACGCCATGCTCGCGCGCATGGGCGATGATCGCCGGCCAGACCTTTTGCGCGGCTTCCCAGTTGGCATCGATGGTCTTCGACGCATCGCCGCCGCAAAAAGTGTTGACGAGCGAGACACCCATGCGGCTTGCCAGCACGATCACCTTCTTGAGGTGATCGATCACCGCCTCGCGGTGCGCTTGATCGGGATGGAGCGGATTGGGATAGAAGCCGAGGCCGGAGATCGTCAGGCCCTTGCCGGCAAGCTCGGCGGCGATGTCCTTGGCTTGCGCGGCCGAGGTGCCGGCGGCGTCGATATGGTTGGTGCCGGCATAGCGGCGGCTGGCGCCGGACGCCTTTGGCCAGCAGGCGATCTCCAGCGCCTCGAAGCCGGCCGAGCGCGCCCAGTCGGCGACCTCGCCGAGCGGAGTATCCGGAAATGGTGCCGTGAGCAGTCCAAGTTTCATGATGCCTCCCGTCTCGTACTATGCAGATCGTGCTGGTCGCTTCAACCGCGCATCTGTTGGTTCAGCGCAGACTCGTCTGACAAAGGCCATCGGATCGTCTGAGAGCAGTCCATCGAGGCCGGCGATGATATTTGCGCGGAACGTGTCGTTGGCGGCGAGCGGTGGATCGAAGATGGCCTCGATTGCCAGGATTTCATCGGCGAGGGCTTTGCTGTCCGAACCGGCGCGATCGGCGATTGCAGCGATCTTTTCGGCAAAAGGATCGGACACCTTCCAGGTGCGACCGAAGCGTGCGGAAGCCTTGACCAGATAAGCCATCCAGCCGGCGACGGGCACCGACAGCAGCGCGATGCTCTGGCCCATGGCTAGGCGGTCGCGGATCGGGTTGAGCAGACGCTGCACGATCTTCTGCGAGCCGTCGGTGGCGATCTGGTGGTTGCGGTGGCGAATCGCCGTGTTGGTGAGGCGCGCAAGACTTTGCTCGACATAGGCGGATGGCGAGATGCCGGGCACCGGCATCAGCGTCGGCACCGTCTCCTCCGTCAGCATTCGGCGGACGAAGGCGGCCAGAAGCGGGTCGGCGATCACTTCAAAAGTGTGCTCGAAGCCACCGAGCACGCCGAGATAGCAGAGCGTGGTCTGCGCGCCGTTCAGCACCCGCATCTTGAGGTGCTCGAACGGGGTGACGTTGTCGACAAAGGTGGCGCCGACACGGTCCCAGCGCGGCACGCGGCCGGCGAAGCGGTCCTCGATCACCCATTGGCGAAAGCGCTCGCCGACAACCACGGCGCCGTCGCGATAGCCGAAGCGCTTTTCTACCGTGTCGCCATCGACCTTGGTCGTTGCCGGCGCGATGCGGTCGACCATGGCCGAGGGGAAGGCGACATTGGCTTCGATCCAGTCCGCCAACCTGCCACCGCGCCGCTCGGCGATCGCCCGCACGACATTGCCGAGAATGGTGCCGTTGGTCGGGATGTTGTCGCAGGAGAGCAGCGTCACCGGCCGGCCGTGCGAAGCCATGCGCAGCTCCAGCGCCCTTGCCAGGATGCCGGGCACACTTCGCGGCGCCTCAGGGTTGGCAAGATCGTGCAAGATGTCCGGATGGTCGAGGTCGAGCGCGCCGCTCGACGGGATGTGGCAATAGCCTTTCTCGGTCACCGTCATGGTGACCATCTCGATGTCGGGCGAAGAAAGCACCTCGAGCGCCGGCGCCGCGCTGTCCTGGCTGTCGACGACGCGGACGATGCTGCCGATGACACGCGCCTCGACCTCGTCGTTCTGGCAGACCAGCCGCGTGTAGAGACCGCCTTGCCGGCCCAGTGTCTGTCCAAGCAAAGGCGCGCGGATGTTGATGCCGATCACGCCCCAGCGGTCGAAATGGCTGGAAAGCAGATCGTCTGTGTATTCGGCCTGGTGGCAGCGATGGAAGGTACCGACACCGATATGGGCGATGCCCGGCTTCAGCGCAGAGCGATCGTAAGCCGGCTTGCGCACCTCGGACGGCAGGTTGCCGAGCAGGGCAGGGCCGAGGCTCCGGGGGGTCACCGGTTCGCTCCGATCACCCATTGCTCCTGGTCGATCAGCGCGCCGGTCATCGGGCCGGCCGCGTCCGACAGCAGGAAGACGGCGAGGTTGGCGATGTCGTCCACCGAGAGCAGCCGGCCGAAGGGCTGAGCAGCGTTGGCCGCGTCGAGCCAGCCGGGGCCATGGCCCAGGGTCTCGGCCTGCATGACGCGCTCGGCCGGCGTGTCGGTCCAGCCGACATTGATGCCGTTGACGCGGATGCGGTCGAAGCGATGCGCGTTGGCGGCGTTCTTGGTCAGCGTTGCCAGCGCGCCCTTGGTGGCGGAGTAGACGGCAAGCTCGGGCGAGCCGCAATGCGCGTTGATCGACAGGATGTTGACGATGGCGCCGCCTTCACCGCGCTTCCTCATGTCGGCGATGGCCGCCTGCATCAGGAAGAAGGGCGCGCGAGCGTTGACGGCGAACAGCGCCTCCCAGTCGTCGAGCTTGGCATCGACGAAAGAGGCGCGGTCAGTGAGGCCGGCGGCATTCACAAGTGCGTCGATGCGGCCGAAGCGCTCGATGCATGCTGCTGCGAGCAGCGCCGGAGCCTCCGGGTCGCTTAGCTCGGCGGCGACGAAGGCGGCGGGCGCGCCCATGGCCGACAGTTCCGCCGCGACAGCGTCGCCGCGTTGCTGGTTCCGGCCAGTGATCAACAGACCGGCGGCGCCCGAACGCGCGGCAAGCTCCGCGGTGGCACGGCCTATACCTTGTGTCGCGCCGGTGACCAGAACCACCTTGTTGTCGAGCCGAACCTCCATTCCTCCTCCCGGAACAAAGTTTCTATTTTTTCAAAAATGGAACGATAGTTCCCTGTAGTCAACCGCGCCCGTCAGCCTGTCGGCGGGCGACGACGCCGTGGACCAAAGCCATGCCGACGGCCAGCGAGGCGGCGAGCGAGCGGAAGCCGGCGAAATCCTGTTCCACCACTTCCAGCCAGGTGTCGGAGAGTTTCACCAGCGGCGAGAAGGTGCTGTCGGTGATGGTGACTATGCGCGCCTTGCGCTCATGCGCGACGGCGACCAGGTCGGGCGTGATCGAATTGTAAGGGCTGAAGGACACGGCGAGCACCGCGTCGCGGGGACTGATGCAGCCGACCTGGTCAAGCGCGGTCGAGCCGACATTGTCGACCAGCACGTTGCGCACGCCCTGCTGGGAGAGGGTAAGCGACAGATAGGTGGTGACCGGGAAGGCGCGCTTGCTGCCGATGACGTAGATCAACTCGGCCGCCGCCAGATGGTCGACCATCTTCTCGAAGCTTTCGATGTCGAAGCCGGTGCCGATGCGGCCGAGCGAGGCCTGCGAAGCGCCGACCATGCCGTTGAGGAAATGCAGATTGGCGTTCGGCTCCGTCGCCGGCTCTTGGTTGCCCAACTGGCGCCCCTCCGGCCAGGAGCCCTTCATGTGGTCTTTGAACAGGCCCTGGAAATCGGAAAAGCCGGCATAGCCGAAAATCTGCGCGAAACGCACCAGCGTCGAGGGCTGCACGCCGGCCTGGTCCGCCACCTGGGCGATTGTGCCCAGCGCCACGTCGCTCGGATGTTGCCAAAGGTAGATCGCGACCTGGCGCAGCCGCTTCGGAAAATGCACCGTGCCGGAAGAGAGAACGGCGCGCAGCTCTTCATAGGTTTGCGGTTTGGTGTAGCCAAAAGCTGCCAGCGAACGGCTCCGTTTGCGGGGTGAATTCTCGCCGGCGTCGGCACGGCTGGGTGAAGTTCGCGCGTTGCTCATGGGACGGGTCGGGTTTGAACTGTCGCGTGTGAAGGAACCTGTGGTGGAGACCGCCAATTGTCGAAGTCGGCGCCGCCCCTCATCCGCCTGCCGGCACCTTCTCCCCGTATAGTGACGGGGAGAAGGGGGCTGGCCGCGGCGCCGGCTCGTTTCCTGCAACGCTGGCGATTGGCGAAACCATCGATGACAGCGTCCCTCTCCCCGTCACTATACGGGGAGAGGATGCCGGCAGGCAGGTGAGGGGCAGCGCCAGCGTTCGGAAAATCGCGCAAACTCATCGAACGCTCCTTCGACAATGCCGCTCAAGGCTAGCGCGGTGTGGTTGTTTCACAAAACAAAATTTGGAAAAGCTGTTCGAAATTGGCGGAGCACACCCTATAGTCCCGCGCTGCCAATGACAGCCACCCGGGAGGAATCGCAACCATGGTCTATGCAACCGCTGACGGAACTTCGCGCAAACGCCTGGCGGTCGGCATGGTCGGAGGCGGCCGCAACGCCTTCATCGGCGCCGTGCACCGGCTGGCCATGCGGCTCGACGACCAGATTTCGCTTGTTGCCGGCGCGCTCTCCTCGGATCCTGAGAATGCCGCTGCCTCGGCCGCCGAGATCGGCATCGTACCGGAGCGCAGCTATGCCGACTACCGCGTCATGGCGAAAGCCGAAGCGGCGCGGCCGGACGGCATCGAGGCGGTGGTCATCGTCACACCAAACCATCTGCATGCGCCGATCGCGACCGCGTTCCTCGAGGCCGGCATCGACGTCATCTGCGACAAGCCGCTGTCGACGACACTTGCCGAAGCCGAGGCGCTGGTGGCGCTGACAAACGCCAAGAAGCGCCGCTTCGTCGTGACGCTGAACAACACCGGCTACGCCATGGTGCGCCAGGCACGCGAGATGGTGGCGGCGGGCGCGCTCGGCCGCATCGTGTCGGTGCATGGCGCCTATATCCAGGACTGGCTGACGCAGCCGATCGACGCGCAAGGCCAGAAGCAGGCCGAATGGCGCACCGACCCGGCGCGCGCCGGACAATCGGCGGTGCTGGCCGACATCGGCGTGCACGCCTTCAACCTGGCGAGTTACATTTCGGGCTTCGAGGCCGAGGCGGTTTCGGCCGACCTCTTCACGGCCGTGCCCGGACGGCGGCTCGACGACAATGCGCATGTGCTGGTGCGCTGGACGGGCGGCGCGCGCGGCACGATCCTCGCCAGCCAGACCTCGCCCGGCCACTACAACGACCTCTCGGTGCGCATCTATGGCGACAAGGCCGGGCTCGAATGGTCGGGCACGCGGCCGGAGGAACTGCGCTTCTCGCCCTATGGCGAGGAAGCGCGCACGCTGGTGCGCGGCGGCCACGGCTCGACAGCGGAAGCCCGGCGCGTCTCACGCATGCCGGCCGCGCACCCCGAGGGCTATATCGAGGCCTTCGCCAATTTCTACCGCGACGCCGCCGACATCATCCGCGCGCATCGCTCGGGCGAGGTGGTCGATACGGCGCGAGCAGCGCAGGTGCCCGACGTGGTCGACGGCGCGCGCGGGGTGAAATTCGTGGCGGCGGCGGTGGAGTCGAACGCGGCAGGCGGAGCGTGGACGGCGGCGCGGTTCGGGTAAGCGCGGCCGGATCCTTCAGGCCAGTCAATCTGCATCGCGATGTGTGGCAGGCTGATCCGCCGACGACCGGCGCTCGTCGCCGATCAAGGATGAAAGCCCGTCAAGCACCAGGCTCCGGAACATGGCGTCGACCTCGGACGGCAGCAGTCCAGGCTTCCGCTCGAACCACCAGTTCAGAGCCGTTAGGAAGGCTCCGACGATGAATTGCACGACGAAGTCGCGCGGGATGGTATCGTCTCGGAGTGTCGAAGACAGTTCCTGTCGCACCACCTCCGACAGGATCAGGCGGATCTCTTTCTCCGTCACGGCGCCGCCTCGCCCGCCGATCATCGTGCGGTAGTGGTCGGCATACCGGGCCGCGTGCTCGAACATGGCCGTGCTGAAACCAAGCGGGTCGTCGTGCGATGCTTCGGCTCCCGCACGTCCCGTCGCTTGGGCCTCCCTGAGTTCGTGCCGAAGCATCTGGAAACCGCTGCGCAGGAGATCCTCCTTGCCGGTATAATGGGCATAGAATGTCGAGCGGCCGACATCGGCTTCATCGATAATGTCCTGCACGGAGAGGGCCTCGTAACCCTTGCGCAGCATGAGCGTCAGCAGCGCCTGGTGAAGGGCCTGGCGCGTACGGGCGGCCCGCCGATCGACTCCGCGCTGCATGATCACTCTTCCTTTGCCGCCCACTGGAACGCCTCCCGGCACCTTTTCCAAGACGGCAGACCCGGATTGTCCGCTAACGGACGTTCTGCCAGCATCGTCCGTCGAATTTTCCGAACAGAGTGTCCATTATCATACTGGCTGTTTCGAAGCTTCACCAGTTGGCAGTCGCTATGCCGGCGTTCGCCGGCTCCCACCTTGCTGAAGAAGGACGTGACGAACATGCATCATATGCGAATGCGAAGCGAAGTGCGTACCGCCGGGGCCGCTGTCGGTCTGGAAGCGAACAAGGGCATTGGCTTCCCGCGTCTTTACGATCTGATCGTCCTCATGTTGACGCGTGGGCGGGACCGGGCCTACCGCGAGGCTCTGCTCGATCTGGCCGGTCTGGCGCCGGGCTTCCAGTTGCTGGACGTTGGATGCGGCACCGGCACGCAGGCGATTGCGACCTGGCGCCGCGTGCAGCCAGGCGGATCGGTGGTTGGCGTCGACGTGTCCGAAAAGATGCTTGCCGCGGCTCGCCGCAAGGCCAACCGGGTGGGCCTCGATATCGCGTTTCATCATGCCGACGCCGCCGAATTGCCGTTCGAAGATGGACGTTTCGATGTCGTCACCTTCACGACGGTGCTGCACATGGTGCCGGAGTCGCGACGCAGCCTTTGCCTGCGCGAGGCGGCGCGCGTTCTGCCGCCCGGCGGACGGCTGTTGCTGATCGACTATGCCGGCCCCGTTAGCGAGCGCGGACACATGTCGGCAAAGCACGGCCTGCATGGCCAATTCGACCTGCACCGCCTCCGCGAAACGCTGGCGGCAGCCGGCTTCGAGCGCATCGAAGGCGGTCCGCTCAACTGGCTCGGCCTGCATTACCTGCGCGGTATCAAGGTGTGACGATTCCGGTCGGGCATTCCCGCGTGATCCATGGCACGATGAGCTAGCCTTTGATCGCCGAGCCCACGATCGAATCGACGAAAAAGCGCTGCAGGAAGACGAAGAGAACGAGCGGCGGTAGCACGGCGAGCGTGGCGCCGGCCATAACCAGGCCGGTGTTGACGGCGCCGCGGTTGTAGCTGAGCAGCCGGCTCAGGCTAATGACGATCGGATAGGCGTCGGCATTGCCCTGCAGCACGGTGAGCGGCCAGAGATAGCTGTTCCAGTGATAGACGAAGGCGAACAGCGCCAGCGCCGCGATCGCAGGCGCCACGCTCGGCGCCACGATCTTGAACAGGATGAGCAGCTCGGAGGCGCCGTCCATGCGAGCGGCGTCGATCAGCTCGTCGGGCACGCCGGCGATGAACTGGCGCATCAGGAAGATGCCGAAGGCATTGGCGAGGTTGGGCACGATGATGCCGGCGAGGCTGGCGTTGAGCCCGAGCGAGCCGACCATGCGGTAGAGCGGGATCAACGTGACGATCGGCGGCAGGAACATGGTGGCGATCAGCAGCGAGAACAGCAGCGAGCGGCCTGGGAAGGAATATTTGGCGAAGGCGTAGCCGGCCATCATGCTGGTCACCAGGATGCCGGCGGTGGTGACCGAGGCAATGACCAAGGAATTCCACATCGAGCGGCCGACATTGATGACGCCGGCGACCTTTTCGTAAGCCTCGAGCGTCGGCGTATGCGGGATCCACACCGGCGGCACCTGCATGGTTTCAGCCGGCGTCTTCAGGCTGGAGAGCACCATCCAGGCGAGCGGAAAGGCGGAGGCGACGGCGACTAGAAGCATCAGCGTTGCAAGCAGCGCCTTGCGCCCTGAAGGGCGCTTGCGGGACAGCGAACGCGTTGCCGCGCTCACTCGCTGTCCCTCCGGTTGACGAAGGCAAACAGCGCCGAAACGCAGACGATCAGCGACAGCATCAGCATCACCGCCATGGCAGAGCCCAGCCCGCCTTGCGCGCGTTCGATGCCGACGCGGCGAATATGGTAGGTGAGCACGTTGGTCGAGCCGACCGGCCCGCCTTGCGTGATCAACGCCACCGGCTCGAAAATCTGCACCGCGTTGATGATGGCGATGACGGCGCTGAACAGAAGCGTGCGGCGAAGCAGGGGAAGGGTGATGAAGCGGAACTGCTCTTGGCCGTTGGCGCCGTCGAGCGTCGCCGCCTCATAAAGGCTGCCCGGGATCTGTGTCAGCCCGGCGATGGCGAGCACGGTGAAATAGCCGACCTGCTGCCAGACATTGAGGAAGACGATCGAGACCAGCGCCGAGCGCGGCGAGGAGAGCCAGGGCTGCGGGCCGATGCCGATCAGCCCGAGCATCTGGTTGAGCGGGCCTTCGCTCGGTGAATAGAGTTTCGACCACACCAGCGCCACGGCGATCATCGGCACCATGTAGGTGGAGAACAGCACCGTCCTGAGCGCGGTGCCGCCGGCCACCTCGCGCTGATGGACCATCAGGCCGAAGACGACCGACAGCGGCAGGATGAGGACGACCGAGAGCGCGGTGTAGACCACGGTGTTGAACAGCGCGGTCTTGAAGTCGCGCCCGACGGAAGTCGGGCCGAAGATTTCGCGGAAATTGCCAAACCCGACGAAGCTCGCCTCGGAAAAAGGCGTCTGCGTCGACCAATCCTGGAACGACAGCCAGATGGTGAGCAGCATCGGCACGAGCACGAACACGCCGATCAATGTCACGGCGGGCGCAAGCATGATGCCCGCCGAGGCACGAAAAGCTTTGGCCATTCAACTGCTTCCGATGGCTACGGGTCAAAGACCCGAGCCTATTTCGCCGCGCGCTCCAGGATAGACGTGGCGTCGGCCTCAGCGTTCGCCTGGGCATCCTTGGCCGAGACCTGGCCATACTGCAACGCCTCGAGCGTCTGCTGCAGCGACTCGCTGAACTCCTGGCCGCCGAGCACGACCGGGAAAGGCCGCGCATCGGCAAGCACGGAAACATAGCCGGAGAGGAATTCGGAGCCGAGCTTGTCCTTGTGAGCCTCGATGTCGGAGCTGCGCGAGGGCAGGATGCCCATCGACATCAGGATGTCGGACATGGCCGAGGCGCCGTTCTTGCCGGATTTCGGGCTGTTCAGCCAGGCGAGGAATTCCCAGGCCGCCTTCTGTTCCGCCTCGCCGGCCTTGGCGTTGACGACCGTCATCCAGGAATAGGAGATCGAATGCTGCTTGTCGCCGCTCGGGCCGACCGGGATCGGCGCTGTGGCGACGTTAGCGAACTTGTCGCCCATGCCGGTCTTCAGCGCGCTTTCCCACCAGTTGGCCATGATGATCATGCCGGTCTTGCCGGAGACGAAATTGTCGAGGAACGGACCGGTGGTGTTGGCGTCGGCCGTCGCCATCGCCGGATTGCTCGCGCCGGACTTTATCAAGTCTTCATAGAGCGCGAAGGTCTGGCCGGCCTGGGCGCTGTCCAGCGCCGGCTTGCCATCCTTGACCAGGTTGCCACCATTGGAGACGAGCAGCGAGGCGAAAGGATGGACCACGCCTGCCGCCCATGAGTTGATCATGCCAAAACCCTGCTGGCCCTTATCCTTGTTGGTCAGTTTTGTCGCGGCATCCTTGAATTCGGCCCAGGTCTTGGGCGGCGCGGCAATGCCGGCCTCCTTGAACAGTTCCTTGTTGTAGTTCAGCGCGTAGACGTCGATCTCGTTCGGAATGCCGTAGAGCGTGCCGCCGACCGAGGCGGCGCTGACGACGCCCGCCGGCCATGCGCTCTTCACTTCATTGGCTACCGCTTCGGGGGCAGGGGCGACGAGCTTGTCTTTTGCCAGTTCCGGCAGCCAGAGATCATAGATGCCGCCGATCGTCGGGCCGTCGGAGGAGCCGCCCTGTGAGCGCAGCGTGGTGAGCAGGTCGCCGAACGGAACCGCGCGCACGGTGATGCCGACGTCGGGATTCTCCTTCGAAAAATCCTTCGCGGCTGCTTCAAGCAGCGCCACCGTCTCGGGCGACCAGTGGGTGAGATAGGAGATGTTGACCGATTGCGCCCAGCCGGTCGCAGGCAAGGCGACGAGACCCGCGGCAAGAGCCAGTTTCGAGATCCAGGCAAGCGACATCGGCATCCCTCCACATAAGCCGTGACAAGAGCAATGACGTTATGACAAGTTTGATCTTTGGCGCAAGCCCTTCTATGCAACGTTTCGGGTGGGCTTGCGGATCAAAAAATCCACAGCAACGGCAGATTTATAAAATTATCTATATATATCATCCTGTTATGCCTTCATTCGCGTCTCTTTCTTGGTCGGTCGGATAATCAGCCACGGCTTCCAGGCTCTTGCGAGGGGCATCATGTCGTTATAATGACTTGATGGAAAAGCAGATGACTCTCTGGCGGTCTCGCTGCCGCGCGAGCCTCAAAACCAAAAATGGGAGAACTGGCAATGAGCATGCTTTCAATCCACCGTCGCGCCGCGCTCGGCCTGATCGGCGGCTTCGTCGCCGCTTTCGCCGGCGTTTTCACGACACTGCCCGCCCGCGCTGACTCAACGGTGACGCTGTGGAGCTGGCGCACCGAGGACGAGGCCGCGATGCGCCGCATCTTCGATGTCTTCGAGAAGAACAATCCGGGCGTTAAGGTCGATATCCAGTTCACGCCCGACGCCGACTACCAGAACCGTTTGAGCACGGCGCTGCGCGGCGGCCGCGGCCCCGACATCGCGCAGCTCAAGGCCTATGGCGAATTGCAGCCCTTCATCGAAGGCGGCTATCTCGAAGCGCTCGACGACAGCGTGGCGGAATTGAAGAACATGCCGGATGCAGCCCTTGGCGGCGCGCGCGGCCGCGCCGACGGCAAGCTCTATGGCGTGCCCTATTCGGTGCCGATGATGGGCGTCTTCTACAACGAGGACATTTTCGCCGCGCAAGGCATCCAGATCCCCAAGACCTACAAGGACTTCGTCGCCGCCTGCGAAAAACTCAAGGCGGCGGGCATCACGCCGATCGCCAATGGCGGCGCCAACGGCTCGGCCTGGGAGCTGGAGATCGGCGTCGGCGTCATCGGCCCGACGATCTACGGGCCTGGCTTCTATGACGAGATGATGGGCGGCAAGGCGACGTTCGAGGATCCTCGCTACGTTGCGGCGCTGAAGCGCTTCGCCGAGCTGAAGCCTTATTATTCCGATGGCTTCGCCGGCATCGACTACACCACCGCCACACAGCAGTTCATCGGCGGCAAGGCGGCGATGTTCCTCGGTGGCTCGTTCGAGAACGGCAGCTTCAAGTCGCAGAACCCGAAGCTGAAATTCTCGATCTTCCCGTTCCCCGCCGACGACGCCTCGACCAAGCTCTACACGTCGGCCTTCTCGGACGGCTCCTACGGCCTGGTCTCGGAAAGCCAGAACAAGGAGGCGGCGACCAAGGTGCTGAACTTCATGGCTTCGGCCGAGTTCGCGCAACTCTTCGCCGACGAGCTCGGCTGGCCGCCGGCCCGCACCGACGTCACCGTCAAGGATCCGGTGCTCAGCAAGATGATGGAGATGTCGAAGAACTCGACGCCCTATCTCACGCTTGTCGGCTTCCGCTGGCAGACGCCGACCGCTTCCTCGGTGATGCAGTCGGAGATCATCGACATGGTCGAGGGCAATGTCGCGCCGGAGAAGCTGGCGGCCGACATGCAGGCCGCCGTCGCCACCTGGTTCAAGCCAAAGCAGTAAGGCATTCAGCCGGCCGCGATGCGGCCGGCGTTCCATCCAGACAGAAACAGCCGATGATCAAGTTCCGCCGCATGACCAGCCTCCAGCGCACGCAGCAGCGCATGGCCGTGCTGTTCATCCTGCCGGCTTTGGCCGTCTACGGGCTGTTCGTGCTCTATCCGCTGCTGATGTCGCTGTGGGGCAGCTTCTTCGCCTGGAAGGGGCTGCGCATACAGGAGTTCGCAGGGCTCGCGAACTTCTCGCGCCTGTTCGTCTTCCCGAGCGGCGCGCGGCTCTATGGCGCGCTCGGGCACAACGCGGCGTGGTTCTTCGGCATCATGCTGCTGCAGAACGGCCTCGGCCTTCTGTTCGCCTGGCTGCTCTTCCTGCGCAACAGGGGCGCGGCCTTCTTCCAGTCGGTGTTCTTCTTCCCGGCGGTGCTCAGCCCTGTCATCGTCGGCGCGCTGTGGCGTCTGCTTCTGGCGCCGGGTGGCATCGTCGAATGGGCGCTCAACGGCCTCGGCCTGCACCAGGGCAGCTTGACGGTGCTCGGCAACAGCCGCACGGCGCTTGGCATTCTGATCGCTGTCGATGCGTGGAACTGGATGGGCCTGCCGGTGCTGATTTACACGGCTGGCTTGAGACAGATCTCCGGCCAGATCTTCGAGGCGGCTAAGCTCGACGGCGCCGGCAATGCGCGCATGCTGTTTTCCATTGCGCTGCCGCTGTTGATGCCGGCGCTCGGCACGCTGACGACGCTTTCCTTCATCAACACCTTCAACCAGTTCGACATCGTCTATGTGATGCAGGGCGTGCAGGGCAATCCGAGCTATTCGACCGACACGCTGGTCACCTATTTCTACCGGCTGGCCTTCGGCGCCGAGGGCGCGGTCGGTATCACCGACATCGGGCTGGCGCTGGCGCTCGGCACCATGCTGTTCCTCGTGCTCAGCATCGGCACGCTTCTGATGTTGCGCTTCTTCGACAAGCGGACGGTTGAGCTATGAGCGCGCGCGCTATCCCGCAGAGGCTGGCGCGGCTGCCCGGCTGGACCATCCTTCTGGTCTGGACGGCGGCGGTGCTTTTGCCGCTCTACATCCTGGTCGTCTCCTGCTTCAAGACGACGGCCGAAATCTACGACAACCGTCTCGGCCTGCCGCAGAGCTGGGCGCTCGACAATTTCGTCCGCGCCTGGACGCGCGCCGATCTCGGCCACAACTTCATCAACAGTCTGATCGTCACCGGCGGCGCGGTGGTGCTAACCATCGTCGTCTCGGCGATGGCCGCCTATCCGCTCAGCCGCTACAGGCTCGGCTGGAACGCCATTATGCTTGGCCTGTTCCTCTCCGGCATCATGCTGCCGATCAGGCTTGCATCGGTGGAGCTGTTCACGCTGATGCGCAGCCTCGGCCTGCTCGATTCGCTCACCGGGCTGATCCTGGTCTACGCGGCGATCCGCATTCCCTTCGCCGTCTTCATCTTCGCCAATTTCATGCGCGTGCTGCCGTCCGAGCTCGACGAGGCGGCGCGCATGGACGGCGCCAGCGAGACGCGCATCCTGTTCCAGATCGTGCTGCCGACGGTGAAGCCGGCGGTGTCGATCGTCGCCATCTTCACGGCGATCGCGGTGTGGAACGACTTCTTCTTCCCGCTGATCTTCATCTTCGACGACCGCTACAAGACGGTACCGCTGGCGATCAGTGTCTTCGTCGGACAGTTCCGCACCGATTGGGGTCTGGTGTTTGCTTCGCTGGCGATCTCCATGGCGCCGATCCTGATCATGTATTGTTTGCTGGCGCGCCAGATTCGCGAGGGCGTCGGCGCCGGGGGAGGCATGAAATGATCGAGGACAAGGTCTATGCCGCGCGCTCGATCCTGGTCGTGGGGGCGCATGCCTTCGATGCCGAGGTCATCGCCGGACCTCTTGCGGCGGCAGCGGCCAAGGGCGGTGCGGCGGTCACCTTCCTGCATCTCTCGATGGGCGAGCAGGGCCATCCCTGCCTGATCCCGGAGCAGTATTCGGCACAGAAGGAGGACGAGGCGGCGAAGGCTGCGGCGCGGCTCGGCGTGTCAATGCTGAGCATGAAGCTGCGCGACGCCTTCCTGCCCAACGACAGCGCGACCGCCCTGCAGGTCTGCGACGTCATCCGCGAGGTGAAGCCGGAGGTCGTCATCACCCACTGGCACGGCAGCTGGCACAAGGACCATCGCGCCGCGGCGCACCTCACCCAGAATGGCATCTTCTTTTCGGCGCTGCCAACGCTGAAGCGCGCTCACCCCGCGCATACGCCGCAGCTCTTGCTGTTCGGCGAAAATTGGGAGGACGACGAAGGCTTCCGCCCCGAGCATCTGGTCGATGTCAGCGACGGTTTCGAGGCCTGGCACGAGGCGGTTATGGAGTATGAGCTGGCGCGCGGGCTGAGCAGCTTCCCCTATGTCGACTACTACAGCGCGCTCTACCGGCTGCGCGGCTGCCTGCGCGGCACGCGCCATGCGCAGGCTTTTGCCGCCGCCTCGCATTCCTGGAATGCCGGCAGCGGCCTGTTCGCGCCGCCTGCCGACCGGGGGCGCGACACATGACGCGGGTGCTGGCCATCGATCTCGGCGGCACCAATCTGCGGACCGCCGTCTCCACAGGTGATATCGCCGCGCTAGCGCAGCAAAGCCACGAGCCGGCGCCGGGAAACCTCGACGCTTTCGTCGCGCGTGTCCGGGCCCTTGGTGAGGCCGGCAACGTCGAAGCGCTCGGGCTCGCGGTGCCGGGACTGGTCGAAGGCTCCGTCTGCCGCTGGATCCCGAACCTACCCTGGCTCGACGGCATCGATGTCGCAGCCCTTTTTCCCGACATCGGTGTCGCGGTCGGCAATGACGCGCAGATAGCGCTGCTGGCGGAAGCGGCCGAAGGCGCGGCCAAGGGCGTGTCCGATGCGATCCTGCTTGCGATCGGCACCGGCATCGGCTCGGCGGTGCTGGCCAACGGCCGCATCGTCGCCGGCGCGCATGGCGGCGCCTGCTCCTTCGGCTGGGCCTGCGCCGACATCGACGACCAAGGCGAGGAGCGCAGCGGCTGGCTGGAACGCGTCGCCTCGGGCCGCGCGCTCGATGCGCTGTCCGCGCAGATCGGGCTCGCCAACGGCGGCGAATTGATCGCGGCCGGCCGGGCAGGGAACCGCGCGGCACTTGCCTTGCTGGAAGAACCGGCACGCCGGCTGGGTACCGCGCTCGCCGGCGCCGTCGGCCTGCTCGACCCGGGTGTGATCCTGGTGTCGGGCGGCCTGGCCGATGCGCTGGACGTGATTGCACCGCCGCTGCTTGAGGCTTTGCGGCTGCAATTGCCACCGCATCTGCGCGACATCGAATTGAGGCCTGGCGCTTTCGGTCCGCGCGCGGGGCTGGTTGGCGCGGCACTTGCCGGGCAGGCGGGGAGTGGGTGGAGGCAGATCCGATGAGCGAAGCGAGCTTTCAGCAGCCGGACCGCAGGCGGCCCGAACCGCTCTGGTATCAGGTCGAGGAGGCGATCCGCGCCATCGTCAAGAGCGGCGAGTGGGCGACCGGCGACCAGATCCCGGCCGAGGACCGGCTCTGCGCGCTGTTCGGAGTCAGCCGCATCACGCTGCGCCACGCGCTGCGCAATCTGGAGGAAAGCGGGCTGCTGAGGCGCGAGCATGGAAGGGGCACCTTCGTGCGCTCGACCACGCTGGTCGCCGGCACGCGCGAGCTCACCAGCTTCACCCAGGAGATGGGCAATATCGGCGTCGTCGCCGGCTCGCGCCTGCTCGATTGCAGCCTGACCACGGCCAATGCGGCTGCCGCTGGCGCGCTCGAGATCGAGGAGGGCGACCCGATCGTACGCATCCGGCGGCTCAGGCTCGGCAACAACGAGCCTATCGGCATCCAGACGGCGCAATTGGCCGCGGCGCGCGTGCCAGGCTTCCTCGATGCCGGCCTGCTCAAGGGTTCGCTCTATGAGGCGCTGGAGCGCCAGTACGGCATTGTGCCGGTCGAGGCGCGCGAGAACTACCGCGTCGGCGCCGTCAGCGCTGCCGATGCCGAACTGCTCGATTTGCCGGCTGGCAGTCCCGCTTTCGTCGTCGAGCGCATCACCATCGACGAGCGCGGCCCGTTCGAATTCACCGTCTCGGTCATGCGCGGCGACCGCTACGAGATTCGCTCGACGCTGCGCGCCGGCCGCCCAAACACCAGAAGCTGACACGATAACAGGAGTACCGAAGTGTCCGATCTCTACGTTCCCCGTCTCGTCGCTCTCATCGAACAGGCATCGAAGGCCAATGAAGAGGCTTTCGGCCAGGCGGCAAGCCGCTTCGCCGACACGCTGCAAAATGGCGGGCTGGTCCATCTCTACGGCTCGGGCCATTCGGTGCTGCCGGCGCAGGAGATGTTCCCGCGCTATGGCAGCTTTGTCGGCTTCAATCCGCTCACCGACCCGCGCGTGATGTGGCACAACGTGCTCGGCGCCGGCGGCGTGCGCGAGCTGCTATGGTTGGAGCGGACCGAGAAATATGCCGAGAAGTTCCTCGACCATCAGCCGCTCAACAAGGGCGATTCCATCATCATCTTCGGCCATAGCGGCCGCAATTCCTCAGGTATCGATACCGCGCTTTACGCCAAGAAGCGCGGCATCTTCGTCGTCGCCGTCACCAGCAAGAACAATCTCGACAAGCCGGCCACGCATTCATCCGGCAAGCGGCTGGCGGACGCCGCCGATCTTATCATCGACACCTGCTCGCCGATCGAGGACGCGGTGGTGCCGATCGAAGGCTGGAGCCGTCCGGTGTCGGGTTCGTCGACGGTGCTGGCGATGATCATGGCGCATGAGTTGCTCGCCCGCACCGCCGAGCAGCTGTCGAAGCGCGGCATCGAATTGCCGGTCTTCGCTTCGCCGACCGTCGCCGGTGTGACGCTGCACGACACCGACGTCATCTACGGCGTCTACCGCGAGCGCATGATCGAGGCACAGAAGAAGCATCTGCCGACCTTCCAGGCGACGATGCGCGGGGAATGAACGGAGGATGCAGGAGGCGCCGGCCGCGCCTCCTGCCGGCCGTTGCGGCTAGGGTGTGTTGAGATTCAGGTCAGGCCGAGTCGAAAATGGTGGGTTCCGAGAACCGGAGCGGAGCGTACTAAAAGTACGTGAGCACCGGAAGCGCAGGAAGCCGCCGTTTGCAGGCCGGCATCACCTGAATATCAACACACCCTAGAGCATGATGCCGAAAAGTGTGAAGCGGTTTTCGGGGGACATCATGCTCTATCTCTTTGATTTAGAGCCGGATTCAGATTTCAGGTCGATTCGACCTGAAATCATCCGGCTCTAGCGCTGAATCGTGCCCGCTCCCGAGTGCTTGGGCGGCACATCGTTCTCATCCGGATTGGGGACGGGTTCCTCGTCCGGCAGCCTTTCCGGATCCGGCTCGCGCATCGGCTTCGGGTCGGGAAAAGGCGGCGGCGTGGGGACTGGCGTAGGTGCGGGATCGGGATTGGGGATAATGGCCATTCAGTTATTTCCCTCGTTGCGCTGGCAAGCCGTCGGCGTGATGCGGTTTCCGGCAACCGGATATCTGCCCGACCAGAACATGACGGATTGATCGCCGCATTCCCCTGGCGCTCATCGAGCGCCCGACTGGCGGCTGACGCTGGCAGAACGGTCATGCCCGCGGATGGTTCCAATGCGAGCCTGCCACATTCGGGCGGCGCCCGACGCGAATGCCGATCAAATGATTCCCGTAACCCATTTCGGCTCTTGCCGGCGCCATGCAGCGCCTTAATTCCATTGCGGGGTGGGTGGTCAAACTGCCGACATAGGAGGCGGCCTTGAAGTACCAAACCGTTGACCAACTCAATGCCGTTGCCGACGTTCATGCTGAAGCAGCGGTACTCTTCGCCAGTCGAGGCCAGCGCCTCGAACGCTGGGCGCAACTTCTCGAGCAAGATCCCGGCCGGCGCCTCACGGCGCTTGCGGGCACTGAATACGCGACCCCCGACGTGCGCGAAAGAATGCGTGCGGCCGGATCGCCGATCACTGTCGCTTTCGAAGACCCGTTCTTTCGTACGCAAGGTTTGCGGGACGACAGTTACGGCGAAGCGAAGCGCTTCTTCGAGCTCAGCGACTGGCAGCTGCATGAGGTCGTCTGCCATTGCCATGTCGGCGCCAATCTGCCGGCACGCTGGGCGGCGTCCCGCGTTCGCGCGGCGATCTCTCCGGGCTCAGGCATTCTCGCCTGGCTGAGATCGGTGTTCATGCACTGAGGCGATAGCCGCGGTTCCTGGAACCGCGCGGAAGTTCAATACCGGACTTTGCCGGAGGCGGAGGGGAGTTGCCTGCTCTCTCCCGTCGCCGGCAGGGTTCGGCCCTGTTTTCCGGAAGGCTTCAGTCAGCGATCGATCTCGCCGAACACGATGTCGAGCGAGCCTATGATGGCCGCGACGTCGGCGATCATGTGCCCGCGCGACAGATAGTCCATCGCCTGGAGATGGGCGAAGGACGGCGCGCGTATCTTGCAGCGATAGGGAACATTGCTGCCGTTCGACACCAGATAGACGCCGAACTCGCCTTTCGGCGCTTCCACCGCGGCGTAAACCTCGCCAGGCGGCACGCGGTGCCCTTCGGTGTAGAGCTTGAAATGCTGGATCGTCGCTTCCATCGAGCGCTTCATGGTGGCGCGCGGCGGCGGCGTGATCTTCTGGTTGGGCGCGGCGACCGGCCCCGCGCCGTCGGCCGAACGCAGTTTCTCAAGACACTGCCGCATGATCCGCACCGACTGCCGCATCTCCTCCATGCGCACGAGGTAGCGGTCGTAGCAGTCGCCGTGCTTGCCGACGGGTATGTCGAAATCCATCTCGGGATAGCACTCGTAAGGCTGCGCCTTGCGCAGATCCCACGCCGCGCCCGAGCCGCGCACCATGGGGCCGGAGAAGCCCCATGCCCAGGCATCGTCGAGCGAGATTGCGCCGATATCGACATTGCGCTGCTTGAAGATGCGGTTGTCGGTCAGCAACTCCTCGAGATTGTCGCAGACTTTCAGGAACGGGTCACAGAAATCCCAGATGTCGTCGAGCAACCGCCCAGGCAGATCCTGATGGACGCCGCCGACCCGGAAATAGTTGGCATGCATGCGGGCACCGGACGCGCGTTCATAGAAGACCATCAGCTTCTCACGCTCGACGAAGCCCCAGAGCGGCGGCGTCAGCGCGCCGATATCCATGGCCTGCGTGGTGACGTTGAGCAGATGCGACAACAGCCGGCCGATCTCGCAGAACAGGACACGGATGAGCTGCCCGCGCCGGGGAACCGGTAGTTCGAGCAGCTTCTCGGCGGCGAGGCAGAAGGCATGCTCCTGATTCATCGGCGCGACGTAGTCTAGCCGGTCGAAATAGGGCAGGGCCTGCAGATAGTTCTTGTATTCGATCAGTTTCTCGGTGCCGCGATGGAGCAGACCGATATGCGGATCGGCGCGGTCGACGATCTCTCCATCCAGTTCCAGCACCAGCCTGAGCACACCGTGCGCCGATGGGTGTTGCGGTCCGAAGTTGAGAGTGAAGTTACGGACTGCGGTTTTGGCCATGGCGACCCTCCGCGGAATCTGGTTGCTTAGCGGGTGCCGCCCGGTCCGCGGTCAGTCCTGCGTTACGGCGCCGATCATGTCGTCGTCTGGATGATCAGCGTCAGCGTGCCGTCGCCATCGATGTTGGCTGCCACGACCTGCGAGGAATTCAACCCGTTCGCATGCAGGACCGATACCGCCTCGGGGGAGGCATCGATCGATTTCTGCAGCTTGGCCAGGTTCTTGGCAGTCGTCCTGGTGACCACGGCCTCCGCCTGCGCCTTCACTTCAGCGGGCAGGTCCTCGATCGCCACCACCACGACATTGGTGAATTTCTGACCGGAATTGTCCTGATCGGGTTGTGCCTGGGGCTGGTCAGGCGCAGGTTGCTGTGCCGGCGGCAAGGCCTTCGGTGGCTGCGGATCGGCGCGTTGGGCTGAGGCCGGCTGCGCCAGGGCCAGCGCTGAAAGCGTGAGGACCATCGTCAATGTCCGCATCGTCTTTCCTCCATGTCTCGAAGACTGACGACACAACCCCTCCACCGGGCGATGGTTCCCGGTGAAGGGGTGGCAAGTTGATGGCGAAGCTCGGCGGAGCTGGCATGGCCGTCATCCGCCGCCAAATGGAAATTTCAAACAGCCAGCACCGACAGCGCCGCCGCCTGCAGGCGTTCGAACGCCGCAAAGCGCCTGTCGTGCCAGGCGGCGAGCGAGGGGTTGGGCGAATAGACCTCGCCCACCTCCGACATGGCCGCCATGGCCGCCGGAAGGTCGGGATGGTGGCCGCCGGCCACGGCGCCGAGCATCGCCGAGCCGAGCAGCACGGGCTCGGGAGATGTCGGCGCGTAGACCAGCTTGCCGGCGGTGTCGGCAATGAGCTGCCGCACCAGCGGACTTTGCCCCGCGCCGCCGCTGATGGCGATCGTGTCGATATTGATGCCGCAGGCGCGCATGGCCTCGAGAATCTGCCGGGCGCCATAGCCGAGGCCGCAGATGCCGGCGAGATAGAGCGCGACGAGGCTGTCGGCGCCGGTCGCCATGTCCAGCCCGGCAATCAGTCCGCGCGCGTCGGGATTGGCCAAGGGGGCGCGATTGCCGAGAAATTCGGGAACGACGTGCAGTCCGCCGATGAGCTTGTCCGCGCTGGCCGCGCCGCCGTGCCGCTCAGCCTCCTGCGCCAGCCACTGGCTGAGGCTCCGGCCGCTGCGCGCCGCGATCCCGGCAAGCTCGACGGCGGCGGGATGCATGCCGACCAGGCGATCGATGGCGGCGCCGGCGGCCGACTGGCCGCCTTCGTTCAGCCACAGGCCCGGCACCATGGCGGAGAAGTAGGGACCCCATACGCCCGGCACGAAGGCCGGTTGTTCGGTTGTCGTCATGGTGCAGGCGGAGGTGCCGAAGACATAAGCCATGCGGGTCGTCACGCCGCCGGCGCCGCCGCGCGCGCCGACCGAGCCGATGCCGCCGGCATGGGCGTCGATCATGCCGGCCGCGACGGGCGTTCCAGGCAGGAGGCCGAGCTCGGCCGCCGCTTCGTTCGTCAAGCCGTTGGCGAGCGCGCTTCCGGGCGCCACGATCTCGGTACCGATCCGCGCGAATTTCTCATCCGCAAGCGGGCCGAGCCCGGCTTTGCGGAAATAAGCCTCGTCCCAGCGCGCCTCGCGGGCGAGATACGTCCACTTGCAGGTCACCGTGCAGGTCGAGCGCGCCAGGCTGCCGGTCGCCCGCCAGGTCAGGAAATCGGCGAGGTCCATGAACTGCCACGCGGCGGCGAAAGCCCGCGGCATGTTCTCGGCGAGCCACAAGAGCTTCGGCGTTTCCATCTCCGGCGAGATGGTGCCGCCGACATAGTTGAGCACGTCCTCGCCGGTTTCGTTGATCCTGCGCGCTTGCTCGGTGGCGCGATGATCCATCCAGACGATGATGTTGCGCTCCGGATCGCCCGACGGGCTGACCGTCAGCGGCGCGCCGCCCGGCCCGAGAACGACAAGCGAGCAGGTCGCGTCGAAGCCGATGCCGCGTACCGACTGGGCCGAAACGCCGGCCAGCGCCACGGCCTCGCGGATCGTGGCCACAACGGCGCGCCAGATGTCGTTGCTCGATTGCTCGACGATATGGCCTTCGGCATGCCAGATGGCGATGTCGGCCTTGGCGGATGCCAGCATGGCGCCCGTTTCGTCGAAGACACCGGCGCGGGCGCTGCCGGTGCCGATGTCGATGCCGATGAAGTGGCTGCTCATCGTTCAACTCCGCGGCTGGTTGCGCCGATCTGCTTAGAGGTCATTGCTGGGTGAGCTGCGCGGTTTGGCGGCTAGGCCGCTCTCGCCAGATTGATGTTGTGCAGTGTCAGCCGCCGGAAATGCGAAGGCGTCATGCCCTTTTCGACGAGGAACTGCCGGTTGAAGTTGGAAAGGGTGTTGTAGCCGACCTCGAAGCAGATGTTGGTGATCGAAGCCTGCTCGTCGCTCATCAGCATCTGGCAGGCCAGGTTGATGCGCAGCCGCTTCACATACTGCACCAAGGTCATGCCGGTGTGCTGGCGGAAGGAGCGCGAAAAGACGCTGGGCGACTGACCGGCGATCTCGGCCAGATCCGTCTCGCTGAAGGGCTGGGTCAGGTTCTCGCGCAGATAGGCGAGCGCCTTGTTGATGCCGGCCGACATATAGCCCGACGGGTCGGGCAGATAGCTTGCGCTGGCCAGCATACGCGCGCCCTCGGCGCGGCTGAGCAGGCCCATCATCATCATGAACAACTCGATGCGGCGCACGCCTTGCGAATTCATGATCTCTTCCATCAGGGGGCCAAGCTGCCGGCTGGTCTGCCGGCTGAACAGCACGCCACGGCGCGAGGCTTCCAGCACCGGCGTCAGAGCGCCAAGCTCGGGGAAGGTGTTGATGGCGCCGTCGATGAAGCCTTCGTTGAACTGGATGATGCGGCAGCGCAGCGGCACCGTCGCGTCCTTCGGCACATCGCTCACCCAGTTGTGCGGCAGGTTGGGGCCGGTCAGCACCAGATTGCCGGGCTCGAACTCGCCGATGAAATCGCCGACGAAATAGCGTCCGCGGGTGGCGACGATGAGGTGCAGCTCGTATTCCGGATGGAAATGCCAGCGGACCGTGCGGAACGGATAGCCGTGCGACCAGGCGGTGAACGACTCGCCCGGCCTGATCTGCACAACCTCGAGATCAGGTTTCATCGCAGTTCCTCCCGTACAAGGCCGCCAGCGCGATCGCCTCGTCGACGCGCCTCCTCCATCGGCCTCATGCCAGCCAGACTACTGAGCCGACAAAACCGGCGCCACTATGTTCCTGTCGGATCATTGGTACTTTTTTGACTATTCTGAGCCTCCACAGACCGCGTCTCAAACGGCGCCGCGCTCCTCGCTTCGGACGCGGAAGGCGTCGACGGCGATCGCGAGCAGGATCATCGCCCCGCCGATCATCTGGATGTAGTAGGCCGAGACGTTGATGAGCTGCAGGCCGGTCTGGATGACGGTGATCAGCAGCGTGCCGCCGAGCATGCCGATGACGCGGCCGCGCCCACCAAACAGCGAAACGCCGCCGATGACCGGTGCGGCCACCGCATAGGGCAGCGTCGTGCTGCCGACGGTGACGCTGACGCCGCCGAGATAGGATGTGTAGAGGAAGCCGGCCACTCCGGCCAGCCTGCCGGCTCGCGGTTGGGCCAAGTCAAAAATGTATGTGTCGTGGAAGGCGCAACCGGTAGCCCGCGGCGCACGCTGCCGCTATCTGTGTTCGCGAGGGGCTGCGCGCCAGGAATCGAAGGGATGGAGAGAATGGAACACTGGATCGGAACCTGGAGCGCCAGCCCGATGAATGTCTGGCCGGGAGACGCGGTGCTCTACGGCTTCCACCAGCAGACGGTGCGCCAGGTGCTGCGCGTCAGCACGGGCGGCGAGAGGTTCCGATTGAGGCTGTCCAACGAATATGGCGCCTCGCCGGTGCGGATCGGCGCCGCCACCGTGGCCCTTGCCGCGAAAGATGGCGCGATCGACGCCGCCAGCATCCGGTCGGTCACGTTCGGGGGGATGCGGGAAACGGTTCTGGCACCCGGCGCGCCACTGCTCAGCGACCCGATCGAGCTCGAGGTTCCCGATCTCGGGCTGATCGCGATCAGCCTCTATTTCCCCGACTTCGCGCCGATCGAGACCTACCACTACGAGGCGCAGCAGACCGCCTACATTTCGGAGTTCGGGGATTTCGCCGGCGCAGCCGAACTGCCGGTACAGCAGACCTCGACCAGCCGCTATTTCTTGGGCGCCGTTCTGGTCGAGAGCGGGCCGGGCAGCGGCTCGCTGGTTTGTCTCGGCGATTCCATCACCGACGGTTTCGGCTCGACCATCGACGGCAATGCGCGCTGGCCGGACCGGCTGGCGGATCGGCTTGCAAAAAGCGGCCGGCTGTCAGGCATCGGTGTCCTCAACCAGGGGATCGGCGGCAACCGCATGCTCGCCAGCCGCGCCCGCGGCGCCAACGCGCTCGCCCGCTTCGATCGCGATGTGCTGAGCTTTCCCAACGTCAAATGGATCTCGGTGCTGGAAGGCATCAACGACATCGGCTGGCCGGAGACCATGCTTGCCGGGGGCGAAGAGGCGGTCGCCGTCGAAGACCTGATCGCGGCCTACCGGCAGTTGATCGCACGCGCCCGCCTCAACGGCATCAAGGTGCTGCTCGGCACGCTGCCGCCCTTCGGCGGCGCCTTCGAAGGCCTGCCGCTAAAGACCTTCTACTCTCAGTCCAAGGAGCGTGACCGGCAGGCGGTAAACGCCTGGATCAGGACATCCGGCGAGGCTGACGCTGTCGTCGATTTCGAGCGCGCGCTGGCCGACCCCGCCAACCCGTCCAGGCTGCTCCGCGCTTTCGATTGCGGCGACAGCCTGCATCCGTCCGACGATGGCTATGCCGAGATGGCCAAGGTGTTCGAGAGCGCTTTCGAGGGTTTGCTCGAAAGCCGGTAGGTTTGGCCAGCCTCGAAATGATGGCGGAGGAGCGCTAATGATTCCGGACGCCCCCCGCCATGCCGGCCGGTCAGGCGGCGTATCTCGCCATTGCGGGCTGCCTCGACCACTGGGCGTACCAGGCGTCGAAAAGCCTGAGCTGTGCCTCGGCATAGCCGCGCTGACTGTCGCTCAGCGCATCCGTCTCGTTGAAGTGCAGCCTGTATTCGGCGTTACCCTTGAGCACCATCATGTGCTTGAAATAGAGCACCAGGTCGGGACCCTCGTCGAAGGAGGAGAGCACAGCGAGCGCGGCGTCGAGCTCCAGCGCCAGCCGGCGCGCTTCGGCATCGCCCTTCGCCGCCGCCTGGCTGAGGCCCACGAGATGCAGCACTTCCTTGGGCAGCACGTTGCCGATGCCGGTGATGGCGCCCGAGGCGCCGCAATTGACGAAACCGTGGAAGACGGCGGTGTCGACGCCGATCATCAGCGCAACCTCGTCGTCGCGGCTGGTGATGTTTTCCGCCGCATAGCGCAAATCCGACGGCCCGCCGAACTCCTTGAAGCCGACCAGGTTCGGATGCTCGGCGCGCAGCGCGAAGAACAGATCGGCGCGCGTGGCGAAGCCGTAATAAGGGCTGTTGTAGATGACGGCCGGCAGATCGGGCGCGGCGGCGAGGATCGCCTTGAAGTGGTGGCGCTGCGCCGTCACCGAAGGCCCGCGCGACAGCACGCGTGGGATCACCATCAGGCCTCGAGCGCCGACCTTTTGCGCATGGGCGGCGTGCGCCACGGCGCTGGCAGTGTTGACCGCGCCGGTGCCGACGATCACCGGCACGCCGGCTTTGACCAGGCGCTCGACGCCTTCCATGCGCTGCTCGTCGCTCAGTAGCGGCCAGTCGCCCATGGAGCCGCAATAGACGACCGCCGACATTCCGGCGGCGATCAGCTCGCGCCCCTTGCGCACGAGCGCGTCGAAGTCGGGAAGGCGATCATTGGTGCAAGGCGTCATCAGCGCCGGCATGCAGCCGGAAAAGACATTGGCGTTCATTCGGATTCTCCTTGAGGCTGGCACGCAGATTGGTCAGTTTGTCCCGGAGTGATACCGCTTGCCAAGCGGATAGTCTTGCTCGACAGGGAGAAACAATGCGTACCAGATCCAGCATTCGCGTCGTCGGCTGCCATGCAGAGGGTGAGGTCGGCGATGTCATCGTGGGCGGCGTGCTGCCGCCGGCGGGCCGCACGATGATGGAAAAGATGATCACCATGGAACGCGATCACGACCATATCCGGCGCATGCTGATCTGCGAGCCGCGCGGCAGCGTTGCCCGGCACGTCAATCTCCTGGTTCCCTCGACGCGCGAGGATTGTGTCGCCGGCGCCATCATCATGGAGCCGACGGAATACCCGCCGATGTCCGGCTCCAACACGATCTGCGTCGCCACTGTGCTGCTTGAGACCGGCATGGTGCCGATGAACGAGCCTGAGACCCGCTTCAAGCTCGACATGCCCGGTGGCGTCATCGAGGTGCGCGCCGAATGCCGCGACGGCAAATGCCTGTCGATAACTTTCCGCAACGCGCCGGCCTTTGCTGAACGCCTCGATGCCGATATCGAGGTGGAAGGGGTAGGCACTCTGAAGGTCGACATCGCCTATGGCGGCATGTTCTACGCCATGGTCGATGCCAAGGCGCTTGGCTTCTCGGTCGTTCCCGACGAGGCGCGCGAGCTGGCCGTCATCGGTGAGAAGGTTCGCCACGCAGCGCGCGAACAGCTCGATGTCGTGCATCCGGAATTCGAGCACGTGCGCGGTGTGTCGATCGTGCAGTTCGCCATGCCGTTCCAGGGGCCGGGCAACGTCACGCGCAACACCTGTATCGTCTCGCCCGGACGCTCCGACCGCAGCCCGACGGGAACCGGCACGTCGGCCCGCATGGCCGTGCTGCAGGCGCGCGGCCTGATGGGCGTCGGCGACATTCTGATCCATGAATCGATCATCGGCTCGCGCTTCACCGGCAGAATTCTCGAACTGACTGAAATCGCCGGCCGCAAGGCGATCGTCCCGCAGATTACCGGCCGAGCCTGGATCACGGGCGAACACAACTACTACCTCGATCCGACGGATCCTTATCCGCAAGGCTATGTGCTGTCGGACACCTGGGGCACGTCGACCTCGGTGAAGCAATAGCGCGATCGGCTACTGAGCAACGTCATGCGTATTGAAAAGATCAACATCTACACGACTGAGCTGCCCGTCAAAGGCGGCGTCTACCGTATGGCGAGCGACAATGTGGAGTCGCTCGACAGCACCCTCGTCGAGATCGTGACCGATGACGGGCTGACCGGCTGGGGCGAGACCTGTCCGGTCGGGCCTGTCTACCAGCCTCATCACGCATTGGGCGCTCGCGCCGCAATCGCCGAGATCTCGCCCGGGCTCATCGGGTCCGAGATCGCCTCGATCAGGCTCTTGGCAAAACGCATGGACGAGCGTCTGAACGGACATGGCTACGCCAAAGCCGCATTCGACATGGCATTTCTCGACCTTCTCGGCCAGAGACTGGGCGTGCCGGTCTCGACGCTGTTGGGCGGGGCTTTGACCGACCGTGTGCCTGCCTATTATTCGCTGATCGTCGGTTCGCCGGAGGAAACCGCCCGCATCGCCGCCGACAAGGTCAAGGCGGGCTATCCACGCCTTCAGGTGAAGATCGGCGGCCGCAACCTCCAAGAGGATGTGGCGACCGTCCACAAGGTTTGGGAAGCGGTCGGCCACAAGGCGCGCATCGCGGTGGACGGCAACAGGGGCCTGACGGTCGCCGCCGCCATCCATCTCGACCGGCTTTGCCAGGCAATCCCCTTCGTTTTCGAGCAGCCCTGCAACACCATGGATGAAGTCGCCACGCTGAAGGGCAGGGTGACGCATCCGGTGTATCTGGACGAGAACACCGAGGACCAGAACGCGGTGCTGAGGGCGATTTCGCTGGGGATTGCGGACGGCTTCGGCTTCAAGGTGACGCGCCTCGGTGGTCTCACCAAGATGACGACGGTGCGCGACCTTTGCGCCATCCGCTCCTTGCCGCACAGCTGCGACGACGCCTGGGGCGGCGACATCATCGCGGCGGCGTGTGTCCATCTGGCTGCCACGGTCGAGCCGCGCCGCATGGAGGGCGCCTGGATCGCCCAGGAATATATCGACGGGCATTTCGACGCCAAGAACCCGGTCGTTATCGAAAAGGGCCACATCGCCGTGCCGCAGCGGCCGGGTCTCGGCGTGAAACCGGAACCCGGCATGTTCGGCAAGCCGGTGGCCACATACGGTTGATATTGTGGCTGATTAAACGGCGGGCAACGATCGTGGCCGGAAAAGCCCGATAAGTGCCGAGACCCATCACTCTCGGCCGATTTTCCAACGACCGAAATGGGGCCGATAGCAGACCGGCAGCTTCGGTCTGCGAATCTTCAAAAGCGGACGTTCAGGTTGGGTCTGGGCATCGTCCTGACGTGACCTCTGGCCGGGACACGTCACTGCTGCGGCGGCAAGCGTGAAATGTTCGTTCTCCGCTTCCATTGGCACGTGGGTGGCCGAAACGAGTGTTGCACACGGTGGAACGATGCTAGGCTCTCTCGTTCGCAAGGTGGACGGTCATGCTAGATGTCGGCTCCTGGTTGGCGCGCCTTGGGCTTGCCAAGTACGCGGACGTGTTCGCACAGAACGAAATCGACCTGGACGCAGTTCGGCACCTGAGCGACGACGACCTGAAGGAACTTGGTCTGCCGCTCGGTCCGCGCCGGAAAGTGCTGGCCGCCGCGATGGCGCTCGACGACGCAGGTTCGCAAGCCGAGACGGCGCGGTCGACCCACACACCCCTGCGAGGCGAGGCCGAGCGGCGCCAGCTCACCGTGATGTTTGTCGACCTGGTCGGCTCCGCGGCGCTGTCGCAGCAGCTCGATCCAGAGGAAATGCGTGACCTGATCGCCGCCTATCAGGCGGCGGTTTCGCGCGAAATTGCACGCTTCAATGGCCACGTCGCAAAGCTTATGGGCGACGGCGTGCTCGCCTATTTCGGCTGGCCGCTCGCGCATGAGGACGATGCCGAGAGGGCCATTCGCGCGGGGCTGGCGGCGATCTCGGCGGTCGTCGGCCTGAAGACCCAGCACGGCGAGCCGCTCGCAGCCCGCGTGGGCATCGCCACCGGACTGGTGGTCGTCGGCGACTTGATCGGCCAAGGGGCGGCGCAGGAGGAGTCGGTCGTGGGCGAAGCCCCCAATCTGGCCGCTCGCCTGCAGGCCTTGGCCGAGCCGAATACGGTTGTTGTCTCGAACAGCGCACAGAAGCTGGTGGCTGGATTGTTCGAGGCTGCCGACCTCGGCTATGTCGAGCTCAAAGGATTCGCCTCCCCGGTGCACGCGCACCGCATTGTCGGCGATGCCGAGGTGCTCGATCGCTTCGACGCGCGGCGCGGCGGCTCGACCGCGCTTGTCGGCCGGAATGAGGAAAGCGACCTTTTGCTCAAGCGCTGGCGGAGCGCTCGCACCGGTCGAGGGCAGGCGGTGCTGCTGTCTGGAGAACCCGGCATCGGCAAGTCGCGCCTGATCGCGGCGCTGGCCGAGCGGCTCGGCGCGGAGCCGCACACCGACCTGCGCTATTTCTGCTCGGCCTATCACCAGAACAGCGCCTTCTATCCCGTGATCAGGCAACTCGAGCACGCGACCGGCATGCATCGCGAGGACAGTAACGATGACAAGCTTGGGAAGCTCGAACTCTGGCTGGGAAACGCAGGCGCCGATCCGGCGGATATCGCGCCGTTGCTGGCGCAACTCATGTCGATCGATGCGGGTGGCCGCTACCCGCCGCTCAAGCTGACCGCCCAAGGGTATAAGATTCGGACGGAAGAAGCGCTGGTCGATCTGTTCGCTGCGGCTGCGTCGCTACGACCGGCAATTGTCGTTGTCGAAGACGCACATTGGATCGACCCGACGACCGGCGATTGGCTGGATGCCCTTGTCGGCCGGATACCGGCCCTGCCCGTGCTACTGATCGTCAGCTTCCGGCCGGAGTTCCACCCGCGCTGGGTTGGGCGTCCGCACGTCACCGAACTGCCGCTGCGCCCTGTCAGCCGCGATGCGAGCGCGGCGATCGTCGATCACATCGCCGGCGGCAAGGCCTTGCCCGCCGAGGTCAAGCAGCGGCTGCTCTCCAGGGCCGAAGGCGTGCCGCTGTTCGTCGAGGAGCTGACCAGGGCCGTCATCGAATCCGGCTCCCTGCACGCCACCGGAGATCGCCATATGCTCGCGGCCAACGCGGCTTCTATTGCCGTCCCGTCGACACTGCAGGATTCATTGATGGCGCGCCTCGACAGGCTCGGCCGCGCCAAGGAAGTGGCGCAGGCCGGAGCCTGCATCGGTCGCGTCTTCCACCACCGGCTGCTGGCCGAGATTATCGACCTCCAGGGCGAAAGCCTGGAAGACGCGCTGCAGGAGCTTCTTTCGTCGCAACTAGCGTTTCGCAGCGGAGCTGCGCCGGAGGCGATCTACACGTTCAAGCATGCCCTGATTCAGGACACTGCTTATCAAAGCCTGCTCAAGAGCCGCCGGCAGAAGCTGCACGCGGCGATCGCCGAGAAGCTCGAAGCCAATTTTCCGGACATCGTGCTCACGGAACCGGAAACGCTTGCGCATCACTACAGCGCCGCGGGCATGGCGGCGCCGGCCATTCCCTACTGGCTCAAGGCTGGGCAGGCAGCCATGCGGCGTTCGGCGAACCTCGAGGCCGTTGCTCACCTCACCAGGGGGATCCAGTTGATCGCATCACTCCCCGAGAGCGTGGAATGCCAGCGCCTGGAACTTCAATTCCAGAGCGCGATCGGGTCGAGCATGACATCGACCAAAGGTTTCGGTTCGCCGGAGGTTCTTGCTGCGTACAGCAGGGCCCGTGTACTCAGCGAACTTTTGGGGGACAAGCAGCAGCAATTCGTCGCGCTCAACGGCGAGGCCTTCTGCCATATGTTTGCCAACAATCTGCGCGCCGCGGACGAAGTTGGCCGCCGTTGTTTCGAACTGGCCGAAGCCGACGGCGACGAATCGCTGCTGCTGGAGGCTCATCATCGCCAGTGGGCAACGAGGTTTCGGATGGGGGATTTCGACGCGGCCCAGCGGCATCTGGACCTTGGATACCGCGCCTACGACCCGGCCAGGCATCACAGATTGACCTATATCTTCACCGGCCATGATCCCGGCACCTGTTGTCGGAGTCATCTGGCTAGAGTGCTCTGGATTCGGGGTTATCCGGATCAGGCCCTTCAATGTGCCCGCGAGGGAGTCGCTCTCGGAAAGACAGTCTCCCATACCTACAGCTTGCTGCTGGTTCACGGCACGTTGAGCGAGATACATCTGCTGAGGGGCGAGGTCGACGAGGCACGCCGGTGCATCAGCGAGTGGGGAGAAACGGCAAACGAAATGGTGGTGACGTATCTGCAGGCGGAGGCACGATTCCAGACTGGTTGGGCGCTCGCCGAAGGCCGGCACCCACAGGAAGGAATCGAGGCCATGCGAGAGGGCACGGAGGCTCTCGCCTCGTCGGGAGCCGTGGCCGACCTGCAGCACTACCTGTGCACGCTCGCTGAAGCGCATGGCGAATGCGGCAGGATTCCGGAGGGTCTGTCGCTGCTCGACGAGGGGTTCCGGATCGTGACCGCCTCAGGCTCGAAACGTGATGTCCCTGAACTGCATCGCATACGAGGCGAGTTGCTGTCGAAGCTCGATCCACGCGACCCCTTGGCGGAAGACTGCTTTCGCAAGGCCCTAGACCTGGCTCGGTCGGAGCGGACACGATCACCGGAACTGCGCGCGGCAACGAGTCTCGCCCAGCTGTATGGCGCGCAGGATCGGCGCCAGGAGGCGCGCGACGTGCTCTTGCCGGTCTATGAGTGGTTCACGGAAGGACACGGCACACGCGACCTTGTCGTTGCAAGGGCTCTTGTTGAACAGCTGCAATAATGCGGATGAGGTCGGTTTCGCGGCGGCGCCGATCTTCAGCCCGGAACGTGGTGCGGGACGACGAGCTTGCCTTCATCGTCTGGACAACCTCGCCACGCTGATTTGATGATCTGGCTGACAATCACGGCAATGCCGCGATCCGGCTTCGCCATCGTCACCATTTCGTCTGTCGTAGGGCTGGTCGCGCCCGTTGTTTTCTCGGCTTACGGCATCTCGAATTGCGGTGAAACCGGCGACAAGGCTCATGGCGGGTGAGCTAGCTGTGAGCTCCGAGCGGGGCCCGGGTTAACTCGATAGCGCCCGGTTGGATCATGAGCGCCGCGTGGTCCCCGGCAATGTCTGCTTTCAAGCGGCGGCAATGCTCACCGCAACGGCCGACATGGGCGCAAAGCAGCCGATCGGTCCCATGCCGTGCTTCAGATTACGCCCCCCGTCGCCCAGTTCCCGGCGGGTCACCCATGTTCCTGATGAACGCGCAGGCGAACATCGGCTGCGGTCAACTCTCGTGCAGCCCTTGCAGGGAGGTATCCCGTCTGATTCCGTAGGCTTGGTGGGGGTCGCCTGATTCGCGTGCTCGCGCGGCGGGTGCTTCCGTGGAGAGATCGCAATGACCGACAAGCCGGAAATCCTCGAGATGAGGCCTAAAATCACCGTGGTCGGCGTTGGCGGCGGTGGCGGAAACGCCATCAACAACATGATCACCGAGGGCTTGCAGGGCGCGGAGTTCGTCGTGGCCAATACCGACGCGCAGGCGCTCGCCATGTCGAAGTCTTCGCGACTGATCCAGTTGGGTGCGCATGTCACCGAAGGCCTTGGCGCCGGGTCGTTGCCCGACGTCGGCCGCGCTGCCGCGGAAGAGTCCATCGACGAGATCATGGATCACCTGGCGGGAACGCATATGTGTTTCGTCACCGCGGGCATGGGAGGCGGCACCGGAACGGGCGCCGCACCCGTTATTGCGCGTGCCGCACGCGATGCTGGCATTTTGACCGTGGCCGTCGTCACCAAGCCCTTCGTGTTCGAAGGCAAGCGCCGGACCCAGGCCGCCGAGGAAGGCATAGAACGCCTTCGCGAGAGCGCCGATACCGTGATCGTCATTCCGAACCAGAACCTGTTCAGGGTTGCCGACGCCAGGACAACGTTTGCCGACGCGTTCGCGATGGCGGACCGTGTTCTCTACGCGGGTGTCGGCTGCATCACCGACCTCATTGTGAAAGAAGGCCTGATCAATCTCGACTTCGCTGACGTCAAGGCAGTGATGCGGGACATGGGTCGAGCGATGATGGGAACCGGTGAGGCCTTCGGAGAGGGCCGTGCAAAGACGGCGGCCGAGGCCGCAATCGCCAATCCGCTGCTGGATGAGGCCTCCATGGCGGGCGCCAGGGGCGTGCTTGTATCGATCAGCGGCGGCATGGACATGACACTGTTCGAAGTCGATGAGGCCGCGACACGGATACGCGAAGAGGTCGACGCCGATGCCAACATCATCGTTGGCGCCATCTTCGACCAAACGTTGGCCGGGAAGTTCCGGGTGTCGGTCGTCGCCACCGGCCTACGGAAGAGCGTGGACGTGGCACAGCTCGAGCAAAGGATCGCCTGAAGCGACTGCGATCTCTCCCTGCGGTTGCCCCCAACGGCGCGAAGCCAGAAGCTTGAACGCTTTCAGCCGTCGCCGCTACGCCACAGCGACGATCTCCCACGTGCGGAAGTGGAGGTTGGTCTGCTGAACGACCTGAATGGGATTTATCGAGGAGATAGTCACTTCACCGTGATTATCTGCCGGGAGAACAAGGAGCAGATTTGGGAGATATCACGCCGATTTCAAAACATGGTTGTCGTCGAAGTCCGCGAGCTTCGGATAGGCGATGGTGGGGGCATGCATGAGGCTGAGGACGCGTTCACGATAACGATCGAGGCACATCTGGCGCTCGCCGTCGCTGATGCGCGCTGGCGCGTGAACGAGGAACGGCTCGATGACCGTGAAGCCGACAAAGTAGAGCATCCCGTGATTGATCGGGAACAGGATTGAAGCGATTGGGCCGTTCAGTCCGTGGCCGGAATAGATCGGCGGCGGTCCGCCGATTGTGACGGAACACATGGCGCGCTTTCCCGCGAAGACGCCGCGATCATACCATTTGCCGCCGCCATAGATGCGGCCACCCGACGCGAACACTCGGTCAACCCAGCCCTTCAGGATCGCCGGCAGCCCGAACCACCAGAGCGGAAACTGCAGGATCAAGGCGTCGCACCAGAAGAGCTTGTCCATCTCCGCCTGAATGTCTGGAGCGAATCCATCATGCGCAACCGCATTCGCCTCTTCAGCCTGCTGGCGGTAGTAATTCGCGTCGCCGATGGTCGAGAAGTTGCGGCGATCCGATACTGGATTGAAGCCCATGGCGTAGAGATCGGAAATGACGACCTCGTGCCCCGCAGCAGACAGAGCCCCTTGCGCCGCGCGGGTCAAGGCGCCATTGAAGCTGTTGGGCTCGGGGTGAGCATGAACGATGAAGATGCGCACCGTGCTTGCCTACTCGAAATGTTCATTTTCTGGATGCCGAAAAGGTCCGTTCAGCGATGCGGTCGAGCGAGAGCGAGCCAGCGCTACGCGTCAGCACGAGCAGCAGCAAAGATGCCCACAAAAGGTGCTCTGCCCAGTTTTCCGGATAAACGAAAATCTGAATGACGGACACGACGCCGAGCAGCATCAACGCTGCAAAGCGCGAGAATAGTCCGAGGAAGATTAGAACCGAGCCGGTGATTTCGGCCGTCGTCGCCAGTGGCGCTGCGATCGATGGATCGATGAACGGCAAATTGTATTCGTTGGCGAAGAGCTGCAGCGTCACCGGCCAGGACGCCAGCTTGCTCTGCGCCGATTGCCAGAAGACATGGGCCACCGCCACACGAGTAGCGAGCTGAACCAGTGAGAATGGGATGTGTTCGGGCAGTTTGATAACACGCCTATAGAACCCGACCAAACCCGCTTGGCTCGTCGAGGGATGTTCTGAAATTGCGGTCATGACTGTCTCCATCAGTTTGAGAGGGGAGGCACGGTGATGCGCACGTTTGTGACGAGCCCGTCGGCGAACAGGCGCACGAGCGCGGACACGAGGTCGAAGTTCGGTTCGAGCGCATGCGCGCGGCTTGCAGCATGTCCAAGGCCGAGGCCGTGCTTGAGAGAATGGCGGAAGGCGAAGTCTGCGCGGTCGAGAAGGGCCAGGCGAACGCTGTTCCCGGCCCGCCACAACGCCACGCGTTCGGGGCGTCTCGTCCAAGTGCAATGCTGTTCGACTGCTGTGCCCTGCTGGTGCGCCGTCCACACCGACAGGATCGACCAGTGTGAAACGATCAGCCTGAGCGATGGCTGTAGCAGTATTTCGGGTGAAGGCCCCAGGTCGGTTTTGTCATAGTCCGCAAGGGCGCGAGGTGGAAGCGAAGCCGTATCGAGCGCTTCGGCGATGGCCCATTCGAGCCGCGCGGTCTCGGCAACGATCGGCATGTCGGATAGCGTCTCGATCGTCTTGAGGAAGCGGGGGAACCCGGCGCCATAGCGCGCAAGGCGCGATTCAACCGGCGGGTGGCGTCGAATGAACTCGCTCGCCACGTAACGGAAGAACCGTTCATCCACCAGTCGAACCGTGACCGGAAAGACCGCCATCAGCACTGCGCTAAGGGAACTGCGTGTATTGTTCTGGTAGATGCGCAGGCGGGCCAGTGGATCGGCCTTGCCGGCGGTCAGCATTTTCGCGGAGACCATTGGTTCGATGGCAAGCACCGAGCGCGCCATGGTGGTCTGCAGGTGTTCAAGCGGCAACATGATATTCCTCCTCGATTGAAGGCAGCGCCGCGGACATGGACGGTCGGGCGGCCCTGGCGGCGGCAAACGCTGCAAGCACTGGCATGCTGGTCGTCGTCTCGCCTTCGACGGAAAGGCAGATGGCCGTCGATCGGACTCCGGTCGTTTCGTTGCGTCTCGCAGCCTGCTTGCGGTTGAACATGATCGAGGCGGTCAGCATGTCGGCCCACATCGCCTCACCGAGCAGCACGTCGAGGACGGGAACGTCAGTGTCCCATTCGATCAGGGTTGGGCGTGGTCCGAGCCGGTTTATGGCATGCTGGTAGAGCGCCCAGACGACTGGCGGCACGCGCGAGCCATGGTCGTCGATGAGCACAGTGTCGGCCCCGACCTGATTGGTCGCGTGGCCGGCAAGATGGATCTCGCCGATCGCCTGTTCCGGCAGGGCGTCGATGAATGCCTTGGCGTCATATTGCAAATTGTGAGCCGAGACCTGGACGTTGTTTATGTCCAGCAACAGGCCGCAGCCAGTCTTCACGACGAGTTCGGCCAGGAATTCGGCCTCATTCATCGAGGAGTCGGCGAAGGCCAGATAGGCCGACAGGTTCTCGATGAGCACGCGCCGCTTCAGCGTGTCCTGGACGGTCTCGACATTGCGAGCAACGATCGCGAGCGCCTCTTCGTCATAGCGCAGCGGCAGCAGGTCGTTGAGATAGGCGCCGTCCGCCACGCTCCAGGCGAGATGCTCGGAGACCAGATCGGGCTGGAAGCGGTCGCAGACCTTGCGCAGCCTTTCCAGATGATCGCGGTCCAAGCCACGTGCGCTGCCCAGCGAAAGGCCGACGCCATGGACCGACAGCGGGTAGATTTCCCGCAGCTTCTCCAGCGCCTCGACGCCGGCGCCGTCGCCCATGTAGTTTTCGGCGTGGACCTCGAGCCAGCCGGCGGACGGCCGCCTCGTCAGCATCTCCGCGATGTGAGGCGAGCGAAGACCGATGCCCGCCGACGCAGGGATCGCGAGGGGCAAAAATACAGCGGACATCGGTTAGCTCCGTTTTGGAGGGTTGCGTCGGGGGGTGGTTGCTCAGGCCTTGGGCATGGCGCTGCCGCCCGCGATCTTGGCGCAGCTGCCGGCCGGCACGTAGAGCCAGGAATCCGGCTGGTTGTCGGCGGTGGCGGTGCCGGCGCAGGAATGGGTCGCGGTCTGGCAGTCGTTCTGCCCCGCCTTGACGACGCCGTAGCACTTCTCGAAGGCGAAGCTGGGCTTGGCGGCGGGGCCGCTATAGGCGGCCGTTGCGGCCAGTGTAGTGGCGGCGGCGAGGGCCGATCCGATGAGGGTCTTGGTGTTGATCACAGACTTGTCTCCTGGTTGGCGTTTCGAGAGAAAGACCGGCCTTGAGGCCCGTCTGCAAATCAGTCTCTCCGATCGTGGCGCCGAGCTGAAATGCTGTCTCGGCATGGAATTGATACGTGGTCACTATGTTCTGGAGCTCGGCGTGAAAAAGCCCTCCGGCGGGGAGACCGGAGGGCTTGGCGCCTGCATTCGGGAGTATGCGATGCAGGTGCGGCTAGGCGGGAGGGAGGCGCCTAGATGTATCGTCTTTCGCAGTTTGTGGCCGAGCTTTCATCGGTGCGGAAAGGATCAGCGGCAAGCCAGTCTGCTGCCCGCTGCCGCCCCCTGTCACGCATGTCGGTCAGTTCGCCCCAGTCGATCCAGGGCCGCAGGAGCAGCGAAGCTCCTGCACGGTATCGACCGTCAAATATAGTGTGAACCGGCGCGCATTTTGTCGAGCAATGACTGGCTGCGAGGCTGCGATCCGGACACGGTGTGGTGAAGACGGAAGGTCGGCCGGCGACAATCAGGCGATGACGAGCTCCGGTTGATAGAACAGGCGGCGACTGGAAGACGTCGCCGTCACCCCAATAGGTATCGCCGTTGATCTCGACAGGCAGCGACAGGAAAGGGACCGTGGCCGCCGCGACGATCGCGTTGATCGACAACTGGTCCCCTGTGAATACCTTGGCCGCATCCGTGCGCGCGTTGACGGCCAGGACGCCCAGTTTCACCGGGCAGCCTTCGTCACGAATTTGCTCGAGGTCGATTGACTGTTCCAGGATGGATCGAAGCAGGCTCGTCCTGTCATCCGCAAAAACCGAAGCGTGGCTGACGCGCCGCCAGAAATTGGCGAGTGCCATCCGCGCACCGCGCCTGCCGCCGACGCTCAGCCCATAGGCAAAGACTGCTGCCTCCATCGCTGCGAAGCCCGATGCGGTAACGCCGCTGACGCAGCAGCTCGGCTCGTCTAGCAGGCGATCGAGCACGCCCCAGACGAAAGCGCCATGTGCGTCGTTTGCCAGCACGATGTCGATCCTGCGGTTTTCCGCACCAAGATCCGCCACTGAAATGGTGGCTTGGTCTGTTCTTATTGGGGACTGGGCAAGCATGGTTTGGTCTCCATCCCAAGATCGTCGACAAGGCGACTGGAGAGAGACTGCCGCACCTTTCTCAACGGGCGAAATGCCAAGGTGGCATGAAGTCCATAGGCAGATGGCATTGGCGGCAGTTCCTCGCGCGCAGCAAGCTTGGCGCAGTCAGGCGGAGCGACGCGGTGTTGCTACGCCTCCGGCGCCATGACGGCGTCTGGCTCAGCCTGGAGAGGAGTATCTCGTGAGAACGCGAACTGTCTGCCTGGGAGCGATTGCCATTGGTCTTCTGGCCGGGGTGGCTGCCGCCGACCCATTCAGCGACCTCGCCGCATTGCCGACATTCTATACGGACGCCAGCATGAAGACGATGAAGCCGATGGCCGACTTCAAGAAGGCCTGGTTTGCCATGCCGAAGCACGATCGCATCAAGATGACCAAGGCGTGCAACGACCCGGCGATGAGCAAGCCTCATGCCGCTTTCTGCGCCAACGTCCTGGCCTTGGGCGGAGCCAACTAACAGCCACCGCCGATGCATTCCGAGGATGCAGAACAGGCATAGACTCCGTTCGCAGAGGGCATTGGCAAGTTGTCTAGAAAGTAAAGCAAAGTCCATCGCGGCGGGGATGAACAACAGAGTTCCAGAATGCTGCCGATCATCAGAGCGGTCGTCGATTGGGCGGTCGCGAATTCCAGAAGGATATCACTATGAATATCAAAGCTATCTGCCTCGGCGCTTTTGCGCTTTCCATGCTCGGCGGCGTTGCATTCGCCGGCGCGCTCGACGAACCGTCCAACATGCAGCCATTCTTCACCGATTCCGGCATGAAGGCGATGAAGTCGAGCGCCGATTTCGAGACCGCGTGGAAAGCCACCCCGAAGACGACCCAGGATGCGATGATGAAGGAATGCAACGACGCCGCCATGAGCAAGCCGCATGCTCAGTTCTGCGCCCAGCTCTTCGCCTTGGGCCATCACAGCTGACGCTCTTGGCACCTGGCACCGCAGGACGTTTTGATGGCGGGCCTTGGCCCGCCATCGTCGCATGACGAAACGCTATCGACTTTATAGCGCTCGTGCATTGGCGTGATGGAATGCCATGCGGCAGGGTTCCAGGGTGCATCTATGCTAGATGAGGAACGCCCCGCATGGACATCCATCACATCCGCTACTTCCTGGCCGTCTGCGAGACCCGCAACTTCACGCGCGCCGGCGAAAAGTGCAACGTCACTCAGCCGGCGCTGTCGCGCGCGATCCAGCAGCTGGAGGATGAGGTCGGCGGCCTCTTGTTTCGCCGCGAGCGGAATCTGACACACCTCACCGATTTGGGAGCACTGCTCCGCCCGCGGTTTCAGCAGATCCTCGACGAAGTGAGCGGCGTTCGACAGGAAGCATCCAAATTCCTATGCCTGGAGAACGCCAACCTGAAGGTTGGGGTGATGTGCACCATCGGTCCGCGCCGGTTCACAGGGCTGTTGACCGATTTCAACCGGCGCCAGCAGGGCATCCAATTGCAGTTGGTGGAGGGCGTTCCAGCTTCCCTTTCACAACTGCTGGAAGCCGGCGAGATCGATGTCGCTATCATGGCGTCCAGCAACAGTTTCCCGGAGCGCTTCGACGTCACCCCGCTTTATCGCGAACGGTTCGTCCTCGCGTTTCCCAATGGGCATCGACTGGCCCGCAACGACAATGTTGCCATCTCGGAACTCGACGGCGAGAATTATCTCAGACGCCTGAATTGCGAGTATCGGGATTATCTTGCCGGCCTCTGCAATGAACGTGGCGTGAAGCTCAGGATCTCCTACGCCAGCGAACGCGAAGACTGGATCCAGAACATGGTTTCCGGCGGGCTGGGAATCTGCTTCATCCCGGAATTCAGCGCCGTCATCCCTGGATTGCAGATCAGGCCAGTCGTCGATCCTGAAGTTTGGCGGGAAGTCTCGCTCGTCGTGGTGGCCGGGCGCCGCTTCTCGCCGGCGACATCGACCTTCGTGAACAGCGTCAAGGCGCACAGCTGGCCGGAAAGCGGTATCGATCTGTCGGCCAGGAAGAGCGCTGCATAGCAAATCGAAGCGACAGCCTAATGCCGTGGCAATTGTCACGGCAGGGGCATCCGGCAGGCACGACGGTCCACCATAGTTTTCAGGTATCGATTTAAGAGCCAGTCAGCATTTCTCTTTCCTCGAGGCTCCCGTCACTCTCCTCTCATGCCCCGCCACCGCGATTGGGCACCGACAAAGGAGAAATAGACATGGCTTCCAAGACTATTGCATTGCGTGTGCCGCTGAAGCTGGCGCTGACGCTCGGACTTCTTACCGCGACCGCTGCGTTTTCCGTGGCCCCGGTTTTCGCCGGCGACTGTCCTGCCGGCCAGGCCGCCACGACCGACATCCAGGAGCATCCCAGCAAGCCCGTTGGCGTCACCGACACGGTTCTTGCGGCGATCGATCTGAGCAGCAAGGGCGAAGCCTGGAAAGGCAACATGCTGCGGCTGCGCAAGCTGGTCGTTCAGCCCGGCGGCGTCGTGCCGTGGCACGAGCACAATGTCCGTCCGGCCAACATCATCGTCGTCGAGGGCTCGATTACTGAATATGCCAGCACCTGCAAGGTCGGTATCGAGCATCCGGCCGGCGACACGACGGCCGAGTTCGGCCAGCTCGCCCACTGGTGGAAGAACAACGGCAAGGTTCCCGCCGTCCTCTATTCCGCCGACGTCCTGCCGCCGGCGATGCATGACGATCACATGATGTGAGCCGCCTTTCGCGGTGAGCGGATCCCAGCATCAGCAACCAAAAGCGCCTCCTCGGGCGATCACCTGAGGACGCGCCCCCCACGGAGCTTGTGATGACGACCAGTGAACATACCGAACCGACGCGGCTCCGCATGGTCGCCGCGGACAGCTGGCGCTTCGGCCTGATTGCGCTGATCGCGTTTCTGACGCTCGTCGATCTGTTCGCCACCCAGGCCATCCTGCCCTCGCTGGTTAAAAAATTCGGCGTCAGCCGCGCGACCATGGGCTTCGCCGTCAATGCCAGCACGTTCGGCATGGCGGTGGCCGGTATCGCCGTCGCGCTCTTCGGGCGCGGCATCGATCGCCGCAACGGCATCTGGATCAGCCTGGCGATTTTGGCGATCCCCACGACGATGCTTTCGCAGACCGACAATATCGTGGTTTTCGCCCTGTTGCGCGTGGCGCAAGGCCTGTGCATGTCGACCGCGTTCACGCTGACGATGGCATATCTCGCCGAGCATTTTTCCGCGCGGCAGACGACAAGCGCGCTTGCGGCCTATGTGACTGGCAACGTCGCCAGCAACTTCTTCGGCCGGCTGATGTCGGCCGCCGTCGCCGACACGTTCGGCATTTCCACCAATTTTCTGACCTTCGCAGCCCTCAACCTGTTCGGCGCCGCTCTCGTCTGGTTCACGCTGCAAAAAACCTCGGCGATGATGCGCGCCGACGCGGCGGGCGGGCCCGCCCGTGCTGCCTGGAAGGCTCCGCTGCAAAACGTCGAGCTGCGCGCCTGTTTCGCGATCGGCTTCCTGATCCTCTTCGTCTTCATCGGCACCTTCACCTACGTGAATTTCCAACTCGTCGCAGCACCGCTGTCGCTGTCGCCGATGGCTCTGGGCGCGGTCTATTTCGTCTTCCTGCCCTCGATGCTGACCACGCCGCTTGCCGGGCGCGTCGCGGCAAGTCTCGGTCCGAGGGGAGGGATCGGAGCAACGCTAGGGCTGGCGATCGGCGGACTGTTCTTCTTGCTCGCCGCTAGCCTTCCCATCGTTCTTGCCGGGATGGCATTGGTCGCCATCGGCACCTTCCTGGCGCAGGCGATAGCCACCGGGCACGTGAGCCGGACCGCCTCGCGCGATCGCGCCGCCGCAAGCGGCATCTACCTGGCGTCCTACTATGCGGGCGGGCTCGCCGGCAGCTTCGTCGTCGGACAGCTCTACGACCGCATTGGGTGGACCGCCTGCGTGGGCCTGCTCGCCGCGGTTCTTGCCGGCGCGATCGCGATCGCGCGCGTGCTGCAAACGCCAAAAGCCTGAGACTTCGATACCGGAAAACTTCGCCATCCAAACCAAGGAGACTGACATGACCAACTACGTGAAAACCATGATTGCCGGCGCCGCCGTGCTGATGGCGCTTGCCCTCCCGGCCGCCGCCTCGGACGGCGTCGTCACCGTAAAGAGCGACTATTCCGTCGCCGAGACCGTCGCCCGCATCAAGAGGGATGTCCTCAAGAAGGGGATCAAGTTCTTCGGCGTCATCGACCAGGCGCAGCTTGGCAAGAATGCCGGCAACGACGTCAGGCCATCGCGGCTGGTGATGTTCGGCAATCCGGCACTTGGAACGACCTTCATCACGTCCAATCCGGAAGCCGGGCTTGATTGGCCGGTGCGCGTTCTGGTCTACCAGACTGCCGATGGCACGGTTTACGCCGCCTACAGCGATTTCGACTGGATCGCCAAACGGCATGGCATCACCGACCGCACCGCGCAGTTCAAGATGGCGACCGAAGTCATCCAGTCCGTGACTTCGACGGTCAGGAAGAACTGAGCGCGGACGTCTGCCGGAGATCCCGGCCTGGGCATGCGGGGCAGGGTGCTTCGCGCGGCGAAACTACTCTGCGGCAGCGGCGGGCAGCGCCTTCGCCCGCTCGCCGAACCACTTCTTCTGTGTGGCCTCGCGTACCAGCGCGCCGACCGCCGGAGAATGCCGGCGGCCGCGCACGGTGACGAGATTGACCTCGCGCCAGAATTCCGGCTCGGTGATCGGCAAGGCCGCCACGCCCGGGTGCTTGGCGGTATGCTCGGGCATGAAGCCGAAACCGAGCCCTGCAGCGATCATCGCCAGTGTCCAGTCGTCGCGATCGCTCCAGTAGACGGGGCTGACGGTGACGCCCTGCTCGGCGAGGATGGCGTCCGCGTAGCCTGCGAACTCGCAATTGTTGCGGTGGATGTAGCTTTCATTGCTCATGTCCTTTACCCGCACCACGCGCTGGTTGGCGAGGCGATGGGCCAGGTGGACAGCCATCACCATCTGCTCCTGAAAAAGCGGCAGGGAGTGCACCTCTTCGTCGGGGACGTCAGAGGGCAAAGCATAGATGGCGGCCTCGAGGTCGCCTTCAAGCAGCCTCCGCCTCAAGCTGATGGCATCGGCGTCGCAAAGATGCAGCTCGACACCGGGGTGATGCGCGCGCACGGCCGCGATGAGCTCGATGATCTCGTCCGGGGCAATCGTGCTCATGATGCCGACCCTGAGCGGCATCTTTTTCAAATTCACATATCGCTCGGCGATCTGCTTTGCCTGGCGCGAGTTCTCGAAAACGCCCTCGAGATAGGTCTCGACCATGCGGCCGAGCTCGGTAAGGTGAGTGAAGCGGCGCTCGCGATGGAACAGCGCGCCGCCGAATTCGTCTTCCAGGAGCTTGATGGCGCGCGACAGCGCGGGCTGCGTGACATTGCACTGCTCAGCCGCCCTGGTGAAATTCAGCTCCTTGGCGACGGCCAAGAAATATCTGACCTGGCTGATCTCCACTGCACGCTTCCCCTTGGCGTGCATGCCGCACGACCCGCGTTGCACGGGCGATCTTACAAGCTGCCCCAGCGTCAAACAACCCGGCCTGCAGATCTATCTCGCCGGTGCGGCGGTCAGACTGTCGGCTATCGAATCCATGTCTCAACGGCATTTCCGCAGTTTCGGATGGCTCGCCATACTGATCGGGAGATACAGATCCGGGCTTCCACGCCCGTTGTTCGCAACCGTTTACCGGCCAATTCGGCAGGGGTCAAACCGAAGGAAATAGCGATGCTCAGAGGAAAGACAGCACTCATCACAGGCTCCACCAGCGGCATCGGCCAGGGCATTGCGGAGGCTTTCGCGGCCAAGGGCTGCAACGTCGTTCTGAACGGCTTCGGCGATGCCAGCGAGATCGAGTTGCTGCGGTCGAGGCTCGCCGCCGACCATGGGGTCGCCGTCCGCTACGACAATGCCGACATGAGCAAGGGCGGCGCGATCACCGCCATGATGGACAAGGCCATCGCTGAATTCGGCGCGGTGGACATCCTGGTCAACAATGCCGGCATCCAGCACGTCGCGCCGATCGACGACTTCCCGATCGAGAAATGGGAAGCGGTCGTGGCGATCGATCTGATGTCATCGTTCTACACGATCCGGCGTGCCCTCCAGGCGATGAAGGCGCGCAAATGGGGCCGCATCATCAACGTCGCCTCGGCGCACGCCTTGGTCGCCTCGCCCTACAAGTCCGCCTATGTCGCCGCCAAGCACGGTGTCGCCGGTCTGACCAAGACCGTTGCGCTGGAAGTCGCCGAACAGGGCATCACCGTCAATGCGGTTTGCCCCGGCTATGTGCTCACTCCGCTGGTCGAGAAGCAGATTCCGGATACGGCCAAGGCCCGCGGCATCACCGAGCAGCAGGTGATCAAGGATGTGCTGCTGGCTGCGCAGCCGACCAAGCAGTTCGTGACGGTTGAGCAGGTCGCCGCGCTCTGCCTGTTCCTGGCCTCGGACGAGGCGGCCTCGATCACCGGCGCCGTCATGCCGATCGAAGGCGGCTGGACGGCTCACTAGGTCCGGCAGAGGAGCGAAAGCCATGAACAAGATCACGCGAAATCCGCCCGTCTCCGAGCCGGCACTTCAGGTCGGTGCTCAGGGTGAGTCCAAACGCCAGACCGTCCTTGTCCTTCAAGGCGGTGGCGCGCTCGGCGCCTATCAGGCCGGCGTCTATCAGGCGCTTGTCGAAGGCGGCATCGAACCGGATTGGGTCATCGGCACGT